>JADGHC010000327.1 GCA_019689655.1 Microbispora sp. | reverse complement strand
CGACGGCACCGATGTTCGCCCGCAGCCGTCCGTCCCGCACCCGCTGCACGATCTCACCGAGTTGGGCGCGATCGGCCTCGACGACGAAGTCCACCGCCGGGCCGTCGGCGGGCCGCGCCTCGACCGGGCCGACGACGGACACCAGCGTTCCTCCGCTCCTGATCAGGGCGGCGGACTGCCGCTGGACATCGCCGCCGATGACGTCGAAGACCAGATCGACGCTCCCGACGTCCTTCAGCGTGTCGCTTTCGAGGTCGACGAACTCATGCGCGCCGAAGTCGAGTGCCTTTTCGCGGTCGGCGGCGCGCCCGGTGCCGATGACGTACGCTCCGGCCTCACGTGCGAGCTGGGTCACCATCGTGCCGACCGCCCCGGCCGCGCCGTGGGCGAGGACGGTCTGACCGGCCTGAAGGCGGCCGTGCCGGAACAGCCCCTGCCACGCGGTCAGGCCCGAGATCGGCAGGGACGCGGCCACTGTGAAGCCGACGTCGCCGGGCAGCGGTGCGAGGTTGCGTGCTTCGATCGCCACGTACTCCGCAAGGGTGCCGTCGCGATACCAGTCGGCGAGGCCGAACACCCGCTGCCCGGCCGACAGCCCCGTCGTGCCGTAGCCGAGGGCGGTGACCACTCCGGCCAGCTCGTGGCCGGGGATCGACGGCGTTCGATCACGTCCGGCGCGATCGGTCCAGGTCGACGGCCACTCCAACTCGGTCGGGACGAAGCCCGACGCGTGAATCCGGACGATGACGTCGTTGATCGCCGGAGATGGCTCGGGCCGCTCTGACGGCGTCATCCCGGTCCTTCCCGCGGCCTGGTCGGTGACCACGATGGCTCTCATCGGGACCGCCCCCTTCCTCGTACGCGTGGTGGTTCCCGGGTGTTCAGAGGGGGGAGTCAGGCCCGTTCGCGAGAGCCCGACGGCCGCCGAGCAGCACCCGCGGCCCGCGCCTGCGGCACCAGGTGGCCGGAGTCGTCGGCCCCGTGGCGGGATCGACGCGGAAATGCCGCACCCTGTCATACCCGTGCGTGTCGGACGGAAGCCGGGCCGAGCCGGAGACCCGGACAGCCGAGGTTCACCCCGTGGTCGAGCCGGCTCTCCGGCCGCCGCAGGCGATACCGGACCGGTGCTCCCTCGTGCGCCGCGATCGACGGGCCCTGAACGGGGATTGTCCCGTGATGCTGCGGATCGTCTAAGGCCGCCTCGGGCCCTGATCACCGCCGAGAGCACGGCCCTTGCCCGGAAAGGAGATCCCGGCCGGCGCCGGGCTGCCCCTCGCCCGATAGGCTCGCTCGCCGGGTCAGGGTCAAACGGGTGCAAAGGGAGCGGAGCCTCATGGGTGCCGGACAGGTGGTCCTCCTGCTCCTCGCCGCCGTCGCCGCCGGATGGGTGGACGCCGTCGTCGGCGGGGGAGGGCTGCTGCAGCTTCCGGTGCTGCTGCTGGCCGGTCTCACGCCGGTCCAGGCGCTGGCGACGAACAAGTCCGCCGCGATCTTCGGGACGGGGTCGGCCGCCGTCACCTACGCCGGGAAGACCAAGCTCGACCGGGCGGTGGCCGTACCGGCAGCGGCGCTGGCGGTCGCCTTCGCGGGGCTGGGGGCCGCCTCGGCGGCGCTGCTCGACGCGGACGTGCTGAAGCCGCTGGTGATGGTCGTGCTGCTGGGCGTGGGCGCGTTCGTGACCCTGCGGCCGGGGTTCGGCCGCCTGCCCCACCCACACCTGCGTACCCGTGCCCGGGTGATGACGGGCGTCGCGGTCGCGGGCGCCGGCATCGCCTACTACGACGGCATCGTCGGGCCGGGCACCGGCACGTTCCTGCTCATCGCGTTCACGTCCATCCTCGGGATGGACTTCGTCCACGCCTCGGCCACGGCGAAAGTCGTCAACACCGGCACCAACCTCGGAGCGCTCGTCGTCTTCGCCCTGCAGGGCCACGTGATGTGGGTGCTCGGCCTGGCCATGGCCGCCTGCAACATCGCCGGCGCCCAGATCGGCGCGCGGATGGCGCTCAACCGGGGTTCGGGCTTCGTCCGTATCGTCCTGCTGTGCGTGGTGGCCGCCTTGGTCGCCAAGCTCGGGTACGACCAGTTCCTCAGCCGATGAGATCGCACGGTCCGGGACGGACCGGAGGTCAGGTTTGGGGCTCCACCACGACCTTGAGCCCGCGCCGGGACACGGCGGCGGCGAAGGCGTCCGCCGTCGCCGCGAGCGGGAAGCGCTCGGTGACCAGCGACGACACGTCCACCGACCCGCTTTCCACGAGGCGGATCGCCCGGGGATAGGTGAGGTTCATCCGCCGCACCAGCGCGAGCGTGAGTCCCTTGCGCCGGGCCAGCGACGCGGGGAACGACGTGCGGTCGTCGCCGGGGATGCCGGCCAGCACGACCCGGCCGCCGGGCCGGGCCGCGGTCATCGCCGTACGCACCGCGTCGTCGTCGCCCGCCACCTCGAAGGCCACCCGTACGCCGAGGCCGTCCAGCCCGTCGATGCCGGTCCATGCGGCCGGTCCCGCCTCCTCCGGGGCCAGGGCGTGGTCGGCGCCGAACCGCAGGGCGGCGGCGCGGCGGTGCGGGAGGGGATCGACCGCGACCACCGTCGAGGCACCGGCCAGCCGGGCGAGCTGGACCACCAGCAGCCCGATCGGCCCGCACCCGACGACGGCGACGGGCGCCCCCAGCCCCAGGTGCCCCAGGTCCACGGCGTGGATCGCCACGCCGAGCGGTTCGAGCATGGCCCCGTCGCTGTCGGAGAGCGCGTCGGGCAGCGGGTGCAGCAACTCGTCGGGCCAGGCGAGGCACTCGCGCAGGCCGCCGTCGAGCGTGCCGTGCCCGGCGAAGCGGACGTCCGGGCACAGGTTGCCGTACCCGGTCGCGCATACGCCGCAGCGGCCGCAGGGGATGGCGGGGTCGACCGCGACGCGCGTGCCGTGCCGGGGACCGCCCTCGATCACTCCGGCGATCTCGTGCCCCACGACGAGCGGATCGTCGAGCACCGCGTCGCCGATGCCGCCCTCGGAGAACCAATGCAGGTCGGAACCGCACAGGCCGACGGCGGTGACGCGCACCAGGCTCTCGCCGGGTCCGGGGACGGGCGGCGGCTCGTCGGCCACCCTGATGTCGCCCACCTTGTGCAGCCGGGCGGCCCTCACGACCCGGTCCCTCGCGCCATCGCCGCTTCCTTTCGATCCGTCTTCCTTCGTGATCGTAACAATGCGGATCAAAGGGGTCGGCAGTCTCGGCCGCGCGTGTCAGAAGCGATAACGCAGGATCCAGCCGGCGTTCCGCCATGCGGGGACTAGGCCGATCAGAGCCGACAGCAACCGGTAGTACAGCGGGGAACGGCGGAGCAGGGAGGCGTCCATGGGGTTGCCGACCTCCGCGAGGTGAAGCCGGGGATGGAATCCTTCGACCTCGCGCGGGTCGCCGGGGAACCACTGCTCGGTGATGCCGTACTTGGTGAAGACCGGCACCGGCCGCTTGTCTCGCTGCTTCTTGACCACGGGGGAGGTGATGTTGAAGACGATCTCCCCGCCGGGGAAATGCTCGACGATCCGGGTGAGCACCCGGCGTACGTCGTGTTCGGCGAGGAAGTTCAGCAGGCCGTCGGCGACCACGATCGCGGGCCTGTCCCCCGGGATCGAATCGAGCCAGCCGGGCTCGGTGACGGATGCCCCGACGGCGGTGTGACCGGGACGCGGGGAGTACAGCCGGCCGGCGATCTCCACGACGTCGGGGAAGTCCACGTCGTACCAATGGTGGCCGTCTCCGGGGTCGATTCGCCGGACTCGGCTGTCGAACCCGCAGCCGATGTCGAGGACGACCGCGCCGGGCGTCCGGCCGAGGAAGTCCCTGACCCAGTCGTCCATCATCTTCGAGCGCACGCCGACCGCGAAGCGCCCGACGCGGAGCGGGGCGAACTGGCCGAAGTCGAAGTCCAGCCGGTCGATCGCCTGCCGGGCCCACGCGTCGCCGAGGATCGGGTGACGATCCCGGCTGTCGAGCCAGCGCAAGTAGAGTTCCAGCAGCGCGGTGACGCGCACTCCCGTGAAGTCGACGGGGATCTTGCGCATCCGGTCCTCCCGATGGTCACGCCGGTCGCTCGCTGTTGCGGTAACCGGTCTGGTGGAGCACGGCCAGCAGGAAGTCTCGGATCTCGTCCTCGCTGCTGGTGTCGGGCTGGGTGGTGAGGTGCGTGCCGACCGCGCCGGTGAGAATCGTCTGGATGATCGCGAGGTCGGCGGACGGGGGGAACCTCCCCTGATCACGCGCCAGCTCCAGGCTGGCCCGGAGCGCCTCCTCGCGCCGCCGGATGCCGGCGTTCCAGTACGCCTCGCGCAGGGCCGGGTAGTCGTGGAGCGAGGTCATCAGCCGGCGGCTGAGCTGTCGCAGCCGGGGCCGGGCCAGGTAGCGGGCCCATTCGGCGAGCATCCGCTCGATGTCGTACGGCTCCGGCGGCGGAGGCGGCGCGTCCTGGCTTGCGCCGATCGCGGCGACGAGCAGCCGGACCTTGTCGGGGAACCGCCGGTACACCGTCGCCCGGGTCACGCCCGCGCGGCGGGCGACCTGCTCGATCGTGACGGCGTCGATCCCGCGTTCGATCAGCAGATCCACGGCCGCGGCCAGGATGGCCGCGTCGATGTCGGCGCTTCGCGGACGTCCCGGGGGCCGCTCTCGTCCCGCCTCAACCATGCGCGATACAATACAGTACAGCTCTGTATTGTAAATATGTCGTTTCGGCCGGGAGAGCGGACCACCGGGATGCTCGCGGCGAGTTATCGCTTGACGACGGGCTTGGGGCTGCGTGGGGTGTCGTCCGGGTGCCGCACGCTCCGGGTGAGCGCGGCCACGGCCGGTTCCGGATCGTCGGTGTAGAAACGCAGCACCCGGGCCTCGGCCTCCTTGCCCAGCGGGCGTACGAACCGCACCGGCCCGGAGAGCTCTACCGTGACCGTGGTCTGCCCGCCGACCGGCAGATCCAGTGAGCCGTCGTCGCGCACCTTCGCCAAACCGCCGGCATCCAGGACCGCGGTCCGGCGAGCCGCGCCTTCGCGCCGGTGACGGCGGTAGTCGGCGGTGAGCACGCCGGCTATCGCCACGACCGGGTGCGAGCGTCGAGATCTCGACGGCGCGCAGCACGACCGCGGGGATCGCCGGGCGGCGGGGAGGGAACCGGGACGTGTCCGGCGTGCAGTTCGGGGGCTGGCGACCTCTCTTCGTGACGGGGATCCGGAACTGTTGGAGAGCGCTTTCCCAGAGCCTGGACTCCGCCGGCGGACCTGTCAAGGCTGACCTGCCAATCCATATAAAGCCGCAGCTCATATGGCGAAACACGGCATCGGCGCGGGTGGGTGCGCCGGGTCCGGGGACGCCGGAACGGGCCCGGCCCTTGACACTCCGCGCCGTCCACGACACTCTCCTGCTTGGAGAGCGCTCTCCCGGCCGGTGGCGGCGAGGAGAGCCCGTGCTCGAACGCGCCCGTCATGTCGGGAGGCACCCGCACAGGCGGGTGCCCGGCCGCGCCGCGCTGCCGCAAATCGCGCGGTCACCGCACCAGGACCGTTCACCCCCCGGACCGGCCGCCCTCGTGGGCGGCGGTCGCACCCGCAAGAGTGAGGACTGACACCCGTGCGCAGACGCAAGCCATATCTCCTCGCCGTCGCCGGAGCCCTCGTGCTCGCCGCGACGGCCTGCGGCGCCGACGACTCCTCGTCCACGACCGGCCCGGCCGGTGGAAACGCGGCCCAGACGATCACCTACTGGGCGTCCAACCAGGGCACCAGCCTGGAGAACGACAAGGAGGTGCTCAAGCCCGAGTTGGACAGGTTCACCAAGGAGACCGGGATCAAGGTGAACCTGGAGGTCGTCCCCTGGTCCGACCTGCTCAACCGGATCCTCGCCGCGACCACCTCGGGCAAGGGCCCGGACGTCGTCAACATCGGCAACACCTGGTCGGCCTCGCTGCAGGCGACCGGGGCGTTCGTGCCGTGGGACGACGAGCTGCTCAAGACGCTCGGCGGCAGGGAGCGCTTCCTCGGCCCCAGCCTGGCCGCGACCGGCGCCCCCGGGCAGCCGCCCACCGCCGTGCCCATCTACGGCATGACGTACGGCCTCTTCTACAACAAGAAGATGTTCAAGGAGGCCGGCATCGACAAGCCGCCGGCCACCTGGGACGAGCTGATCGCGGACGGCAAGAAGCTGACCAAGGACGGCAAGTGGGGGCTCGCCGTCGAGGGCGCGAGCGTCAGCGAGAACGCCCACCACGCCTTCATCTTCGGCCAGCAGCACGGCGCCGAGCTGTTCGACGCCTCCGGCAAGCCGCACTTCGACTCCGACCAAGAGGTCAAGGCGATCAAGCAGTACCTCGACCTGATGGCCGTCCACAAGATCGTCAACCCGAGCAACGCCGAGTACGCCAACGGCACCGAGGCCGTGCAGGACTTCGTCTCCGGCAAGGCCGCCATGCTCATGTGGCAGTCGATCGCCACGCAGCTCAAGCAGGCCGGCTGGACCGAGGACGACTACGGCCTCGCCCCGATCCCGCTGCCCGACCCCGCGCAGGGCGGCAAGCAGGTCAACGCGATGGTCGCCGGCATCAACCTCGCCGTGTTCAAGACGGCCGCCAACAAGGACGGGGCGCTGAAGTTCGTCAAGTTCATGACGTCCAAGCAGACCCAGCAGAACCTCAACAAGGCGTACGGCTCGCTGCCGACCGTCACCGACGCCTACGACGACCCGGCGTTCGAGAGCGAGACGATCAAGACCTTCCAGCAGATCCTCGCCACCACGGCCGCGCCGCTGCCGCAGGTCGCACAGGAAAGCCAGTTCGAGACCCTCGTGGGCAATGCCATGAACCAGCTGTTCGCGGACGTCGCGAGCGGCAAGCCGGTCACCGAGGAGGCCATCAAGGCCAAGCTGACCGAGGCCAACCAGCAGATGGGCGGCTGAGCGGCCCATGATCCGGCGCCCGGCGGGGCCCCCCCCCCCGCCCCCCCAGTCCTGTGTCTTATAAACAAATGACGCTGCCGACGAAGGGGTAT
>JADGHC010000326.1 GCA_019689655.1 Microbispora sp. | reverse complement strand
GCCCAGCCCGAGCCCCAGTCCCACACCGAGCAGGCCGGCCATCGAGAACAACTTCCCGGTCACCAGGGAAGGGGCGTACGGCACCAACCGCTACACCGTGTTCCGGCCGTCGAACCCCGCCGCCGTGGGGCATCCCATGCCCGTGCTGGTCTTCGGCAACGGGGCCTGCGCGCACACCGACGGGAGCGAGGTGATCCAGGCGTTGACGTTCATCGCCGCCCGCGGGTTCGTCGTGGTGGACACCGCGTCGGTCGACGGCTCGCCGAACGGGGTGCAGAGCGGTTCCCCGATCCCGTCGCTTCTCACCGACGCGATCAGCTGGGCCGAGCGGGAGAACGCCCGTGCCGGGTCACCGCTCTACCAGCGCCTCGACCTGTCCAAGGTCGCGGCCGCCGGCCACTCCTGCGGCGGGCTGGAGGCCCTGATCGCCGGCCAGGATCAGCGGGTCAAGAGCGTCGTCTCGCTGGACAGCGGCCTGTTCGCCGACGGCTCGTTCGGATACTCACGCGCGGAGCTGTACAAGCTGCACACCCCGGTGCTGTTCCTGGACGGCGGGCCCTCCGACATCGCCTACGACAACTCCCGGGCCAACTACGACCTCGTTCAGGTGCCCGCCGTGCTGGCCGAGCACCCGCAGGCCGGCCACGTCGGCTTCATCACCGGCAGCCAGATGACCGACGGCATGACCGTGGTGGTCCAGTTCCTGGACATGACACTCAACGGCAACGCCACGGCGCGCGCGTACATCCTCGACCCCTCGGGTCTGGCGGCCAGAGCGCCCTGGACGGTCCGGAACAAGAACTTCTGACACGGCGAAGGAGCGCGTCAGAGGCGATCGTGCCGGTCGGCGCCGACGAGTTCCGGCTCCATCGGGCCGGCCGGCACACCGTCGTCCTCGTGTCCCTCGATCGACAGATTCGGCAGGATCCGGTCGAGCCAGCGCGGGATCCACCAGTTGAGCCGGTCCAGCAGCACCATCGCGGCGGGGACGAGGAACCCCCGGATCAGGGTCGCGTCCACGGTGATGGCGACCGCCAGCCCGACCCCGAACACCTTCACCAGCGGGTCGGGGTAGGCGATGAACGCGGTGAACACCGCCACCATGATCAGGGCGGCCGAGGTGATGACGCGGCCGGTGGACCCCAGTCCCTCGGCCACCGCGCTGCGGTTGTCCCCGCTGCGGGTGTAGGCCTGCCGTACGGAGGTCAGCAGGAAGACCTCGTAGTCCATCGACAGCCCGAACAGCACGGCGAACAGCATGAGCGGCACGTACGTGTCGATGGGCACGGAGAAGAACAGCGTGGCGAGGTACGACCCCTCGACCGCAGGAGGGGGATCCATGCCGACCAGGCGGCTGCCCAGGCCGTGGGAGAACACCACGGCCAGGGCGCCGAAGGCGGCGCCGAGCGAGATGAGGTTCATCACCGCCGCCTTGACGGCCACCAAGGGCGCGCGGAAGGCCAGCAGCAGAAGCAGGGCGCTGAGCAGCACGACGACGCCGACGACCAGCGGCGTCCGGCCCATGATGCGGTCACCCGCGTCGGCCAGCCCGGCCACCTGCCCGCCGACGTGGACGTGTGCTCCCGGCACGTCGATGGCCCGCACCCGCTTCACCACGTCGAGGGCCCGCGGGTCGCTCGGCGCGTAGTCGGGGACGACCTGGAAGAGCACCGAGCGGCCGTTCTCGTTGACCTTCGGCGGGGCGACGAACGCGACGCCCTCGGTGTGCTCCACCCGCCGTTGCAGCGCCTGCACGACCGGGGCGGGCGGGGTGGAGCCGGCGATCTTCCGGTCCAGTTCGGCCACGACGATGAGCCCGCCGTTGGCCCCCGGGCCGAAGCCCGCTTCGATCAGCTCGTACGCCCGCCGCGCCCAGGTTCCCTTGTCGGCGTACCCGTTGTCGAGCGGGCCCAGTTTGATCGTGACGGCCGGTGCGGCGAGCGTCGCCAGCACGATCGCGGTGGCGGCGAGCACGCGCCAGGGGCGGCGCGCCACCCAGGTGCCCAGCTTGGCCCAGCCCGTGGCCGGACCGTCGCGGCGGGCGATGCGCCCGAAGAACGGCAGCCGCAGCGCGTTGATCCGATGCCCGAGGAGGCCGAGCAGCGCCGGCACCAGCGTGACCGAGGTGAGCACGGCGCACACGACCGAGATGCCGGTAATCCAGCCGAGGGTGCGCAGCAGCGGGAACCCGGCGAGCATCAGCGCGCTCAGCGCGATCACCACCGTGCCGCCGGCGAACAGCACGGCCCCGCCCGACGAGGCCGCCGTACGGCGGACCGCCTCCCGCACCGGCACGCCCTCGGCCAGCAGCGTCCGATGCCGCGACAGCAGGAACAGCGCGTAGTCGATGCCGACGCCGAGCCCGATCATCGTCGCCAGGATCGACGCGGTCGAGGGCACGTCCACGACATGCCCGAGCAGCGCGATGGTGCCGAGCCCCACGCCGATGCTGATCAACGCGGTGAAGATCGGCACGAGCGCGGCGACCAAGGTCCCGAAGGCGAACAGCAGCACCAGCAGTGCGACGACGACGCCGGCGATCTCGCTGGTGCCCGTCTTGATCTGCTTGTCGGCGGGTGTGGAGGTGTCGGAGGGGACGACCTCGATACCCGCCCGCGCCGCCGGGGCGGCGGCCGCGACGAGCCGCTCGGACGTCTCAGCGATCTTGGTGGTGTCCTGGCCCCGCAGCCGTACGGTGATCATTCCGATGCGGAGGCTGGACGACATGCCGCCCACCCGGTACGGCGTCTCCACCTGGGCGACGTGCGGCACATGCCGCAGGGCCTCCATCGACTGCTCGACGGCCTGCTTGCGCGCCTTGTCGATCAGCGTGCCGTTCGCGGTGTAGAGGACGAGCTGCACCGTACCGCCCGGATCGAATCCCGGGCCGAAACCCTCGCGCATCAGCTCGTGCGCTCGCTGCGCGTCGGTGCCGGGAATCGACACGTTGTTGTTGACCGGCCGGCCCCACACCACCGTGCCGGCGGTCAGCAGACCCGCCGCCAGCACCCACAGGGTCAACACGATCCAGCCGTGGCGCGCGCACCATCCGCCCAGCCGCCCCAGAAGCCCGCTCATCGTCCGTCCCGGGTAGCATGCCCAGACGACCGTCCTGTACGGCCGTACAAAACGAGAGTAAAACGAGCCGATCGGCGGGCGAGCGAAACCGCCCGGAAATGAGACGATGACCACATCCGACCAGGGGGCCGCGACCCGGTCCCGGATTCTGGCCGCCGCCCGCGACCTGTTCGCCGAGCGCGGGTACGCCGCCGTGTCGCTCGCCGACATCGCGGCCGCGGTCGGCCTGACCAAGACGGCGGTCGCCTACCACTTTCATCCCAAGGACCGGCTGGCTGCCGAGATCATCGCCCCTGCGGCCGACGACCTGCTCACGCTGCTCGGCACCGAATTCCCCGGCCACCGGGAGTTCTTGCGCGCGTTCACCGCGTTCGCCGTACGGCACCGCGCGGTGATCCGTTTGCTCATCGAGGACATCGGCGGCGCCGACAGCGCCCCTCCCGGATCTCCGGGCGAGGCGATCAGGGAGTTCGGCAATGAACTGTTCATCCGGCTTGCCGGGCCCGACCCCTCCCCCGGCACGCGGGTACGCGCCTGGGCGGCCCTCGGTGCGGTGCAATCCGGCGTGGTGAAGACCATGGACCTGCCCGCCGACGTAGTGGAGGAGGCGCTGGCGGCCGCGGCCGTCGCCGTGTTCGAATCTTGATATTACGATCCCCTTGCGATCACTCCCGGCGCGCGTCACATTCCGTGTGAACGTTCAACCTTTCCGCCGCGTCTAGGAGACACCAGCGGGACGGATGCGAAGGGAGTGACGGCCAGCCGTGGATGTACCGGCCGTCGTAGAGGGCCGCGCGGGCGTGCTCCGTCAGGTGGTGTCTGCCCTGTCGAAGACGCCGCGTACCGTAATCATCCTCGGCGAACCCGGCATCGGGAAGACGCACCTGCTCGGCGAGGCCGTGGCGCGGCTGAAGGGCTTCCGCGTGCTGCGCGGCCAGGCCCGCGAACTGGACGGCGGATGCGCCTACGCCCCGCTCGTCGAGGCGCTCGGGGCGCTGCGCGGCGAGGCCGCCGACGCCGTGTCGGACCTGCTCGACGCGATGGACCAGGCCGCGCTCGGACACCCGGGGGCGGCGCCCGGCGCGATGGCCGCCCGGCTGCTGAAGGCGCTGCCCGGGCCCACCCTCCTCGCCATCGACGACCTGCATCTGGCCGACGCCGACACGCTGAGCGTGCTGCGTGCCCTGCCGCGCCGCCACGACGCCGTCGCGATCCTCGGCACCGCACGCCACCCTCCCCCGCTCGACGTGGACTTGTCCGTCCGGCTCCAGCCGCTCACCGCGGCCGAGGTCGCCGACCTGGTCACCACGTTGCTCGGCCGTACGCCGAGCGAAGCCGTCCTGCGGCGCATCCATGCCGCGAGCCGGGGCAACCCGTGGTTCGTGCAGGAGGCCGTACTCGCCCTGGTGCAGGGCGGCGCCGTACGTTCGACGGTCCCGGTCGAGCGGCGCGGCGCGATCCTCAGCCGGTTGTTCCAGCGCGACCAGGGCGGCCTCGACCTCGCCCGCGTGCTGGCCGCGCTGTCGCGCACGAGGGAGACCGCCGATCTTCCGGCACTCGCCGAACTGGCCGGGCTCGACCTCGGCCAGGCGGAGCGCGCGTTCGACGCGCTGGTCCGGGACGGCGTGGTCACCAGGAACGGCGACGGCTACGCGCTGGCGCACCCGCTGGTGGCCGACGCGCTCTATGACGACCTCGGCGTCTCCGGCCGGCGCAAGGTGCACCGCCGCATCGCCAGCCTGCTCGAACGCGAAGGGCTCACCGGAACCAGGCGCGTCCTGGAGTGGGCCACCCACATGGCCGAGGCGGGGCCGCCCGCCGAGGCCCTGCCCGCGGTGCTGCGTGCGGCCGAACTGACCCGCTGGACCGCGCCGCTGTCGGCCGCGCACTGGTACGGCAAAGCGGCCGAACTGTCCCCCGAGCCCGGCGAGCTGCTGGCCAAGCAGGCTCTGGCCTATTGGAAGGGCTCGCGGCCCGCCCTTGCGCTCAACTCGGCGCAGCGGGCGCTTGCCGTGCTGCCCCCGGGGCGCCGCCACACCCGCGCCGCGTACACCGCGGTCGGAGCGGCGCACGCGATGGGATGGTACGAGGTGGCGCTCGACGTGGCCCGCCGCCAGATCCCCAAGGCGGACGACGTCGCGGCGCTGCTCGCCCAGCAGGCGCTGGTCAGCGCGGAGATGGGCCGCCCCAGCCGGGAGATCGCCCGGCGGGCCTGGCAGTGCCTGTCCGACTGCCCGCCGCAGGACCGCGCGATCACGGTCGGATACCTGGCGCTCCACGCCCTCGTACAGGGCGACTGGGCCGAGACGCAGCGCGCCATCGACGATTTGCTCACCTTCGCCGCCGCGTTGCCGCCCGGCGCCCGGCTGGCGTCGCTGGAGTCGGCGGCGCACGTGCTGGCGGTCGCCGGGCTGCGCTCCCGCGCCGTCGAGGTGCTCGACCAGGCCGAGCAGATCCACCGCGGCCTCGGCTGGCACGACATCGCGGGACAGCACGTACGGACCATGGCCGTGATCCGGCGGATGGGCGGCGAGTGGGCGCGGGCGCTGGAGGAGATCGCGGTCGCGAGCCGGGCGCTGGCCGAGGCGGGCCTGCTGGAGAACCTCGCCCTGCTGCGCAACATGGAACTGGACATCCTGCTCAATCAAGGCAAGCTCGACGAGGCCGCCCGGGTGCTCGCCGAACCGCCGCCCGGCTCCGCGATGCAGCAGGGCATACGGTGTGTGATCCGTGCGCGCCTGACGCTCGGCCGAGGCGACCCCGTCGGCGCCCGGCGGGAGCTCGATCGGGCGCTCGCGTGCGAGGTTCCCGAGGTGGTGCACCGTGCCCTGGCGGTCAAGGTGCTGGTGGCGCGGGCGGTGGGCGACGAAACGGGCTGCCGGGCCGCGGCCTCGCTGCTGGACGAGCAGTCGGCGGACGGCACTCCCCGGGCCCGGCTCGCCGCCGATCTCGCGATGGGCTGGGCCTTCGGAAACCGCGAGCGAGCGGGCGCGGCGCTGGAGCGGGCCCGCGCCGACGGCCTGCCGTTCGAGGAGGCCCGGGCCCGGCTGATTCTCGGCGAGCTCGGCGACACGGCGCAGCTCCCCCGCGCCCACACGATCTTCACCCGGCTCGGCGCCGCGCCGTGGGCCGCGCTCTCGGAACGCCGGCTGCGCGAAGCCGGCCTGGTCCCCGAACCGGCCGGCCGCCTCACTCCGGGCGAGCGCCGCGTGGTCGAACTGGTCGCCGACGGGCTGAGCAACCCTCAAATCGCCGAGGAACTGCACTACAGCCGAAAGACCGTCGAGGTCTATCTCACCCGCGTCTACGCGAAGACCGGCCTGCGGTCGCGCGTGGAACTCGCCCTGGCCGTCGAACGCGGCGAGCTATGAGCCTCGACTACAGGTCGCCACGACGCGGGCCGCCACGACGCGGGCCGCCTCGATGCGCACCACACCACCATGACTGGCCGTCGAACGGCGGCAACGTCAAACCAGACGAGCCAGGCTTACCAGGCGGAGCCCGGCTTACCACGAGCCCGACACCCCCGGCGAATGCGGCCCCCGACGCCTCCACCCTCGGCGCCCGCGGACACACCGGAGAAGGCCGATGTGGTCGCCAGCACCCAAGCGTTCGTCGAGCAGGTTCATGCGCTCAGAGCAGCCTGCATCCGGGCCGTGTACACCCTGCGGTGCCACATGGCCACGGCCAGCGCCCTCGACCTGCTGCTCGCGGGGTCTTCTTCCCGCCTTTGAACTCTGTGATCGTGTGGGCTGAACTCTGTGTTCGTGTGGGCCGCATCTCGGGGTGGAACACCGGCTTCTACCGGCAGATCCGCCTGGCTCTCCATCGCCACGAGGGCGGCGAACGCCTCCACCACCGGAGTTGTGACTCCATGTTTTCGCAGGTCATCGACTTGAATCGAAGATGAGTTCGAGTTAAAGTTGAGGCAGCCGGTAAAGGTGAGCTTAGTTGGCGGGC
>JADGHC010000325.1 GCA_019689655.1 Microbispora sp. | reverse complement strand
CGGGCTATGCCGATCCCCGATATGACAGCCCCGAATACGGCGACTCGCCGTACGCCGAGCCCGGGTACGACACCCCCGGATACGGCAACTCGGGATACGACGACTCGCCGTACGCCGGAACCGGGTACGGCAGCTCGCGCTACGCCGGAACCGGGTACGGCAGCTCGGGATACGGCGGCGCGTGGTATGACAGCCCCCGGTCCGACGCTCCCGCCTCCCGGTACGGCACCGCCCGGCGCCACGACGCGCGGCGCGCCCACCGCCCGTACGCCGCCCCGGATTCCGCGAGCACGGACGACGCCGAGATCGGCGTGGCGCGCATCAGTGGTGACCGGGCGGAGCTGTCCGTCCGGCGGGGCCGGCAGACGGCCCGGGCCGAGGCGCGGGCCGACTTCGCGCAGTGGCACACGATCACCGTCGACTGGCTGCCCGGCCGGGTGACGTTCTGGCTGGACGGCAGGCAGGTGTGGAACTACACCGGCCCGTACGTCCCGCGGTCCCCGCTGGGCCTGGTGCTGCGCAACGACGGCTCGGGCGGCGCGGTGTACGTCGGCGGGGTGCGGGTCTACCGGGCTCCGCAGCAGTAGGCTTCCCGAGATCTCTGGGTACGGCGCGGACGCGGGGCGGGTGTGAGCGAACGGCACGGCACGGCGGGAAAGGCCCCGGCCGATCCCGTCGCGGAGGCCATCCGGTCGGGTGACGAGGCCGTGTTCGGCGAGCTCGCCGCGCGTCACCGGCACGAGCTGCGGGTGCACTGCTACCGGATGCTCGGGTCGTTCACCGACGCCGAGGACATGGTGCAGGAGACGCTGCTGCGGGCCTGGCGCGCGCGGGAGAGCTTCGAGGGGCGCTCGACGTTCCGGGCGTGGCTGTACCGCATCGCCACCAACGCCTGCCTGGACGCGCTGTCCGGCCCGGCCCTCGCGCGCGTGGTCGTGGCGGACGCCCCGGAGGGACCGGGGCGTCCCGCAGCGGCCGACGTCCCCTGGCTCACCCCCTACCCGGACGACCTGCTCGATCTGGCGGCGCCGGACGAGGGCCGGCCGGACGCGGTCGCCGTCGCCAGGGAGACCGTGGAGCTGGCGTTCCTGGCGGCGATCCAGCACCTTCCGCCGCGGCAGCGGGCCGTGCTGATCCTGCGCGACGTGACCGGCTGGCCGGTGGCCGAGGTCGCCGAGGCGCTGGAGATGAGCGTCGCCTCGGTGAAGAGCGCGTTGCAGCGGGCCCGCGCGACGCTGCGCGAGCACCTGCCCAGGCGGCGGGCGGACTGGGGCGCCGCCACCCGGCCGAGCCGGGACGAGCTCGACCTGCTGGACCGGTATGTCACCGCCTCGCGGAACGCCGACCTCGCGGCGCTGGCGGCGCTGCTGCGCGACGACGTACGGCAGGCCATGCCGCCCGCCGCGCTAGTGTTCGACGGGCGGGCGGCCGTGCTCGACATGTGGCGTCCGGTCCTGGAGGGCGAGACGCGCTGGGGCGAATGGCGTTGCGTGCCGCTCGCGGTCAACCGGCAGCCGGCGGCGGCGAACTACGTGCGGCGGCCCGGCGAGAGCGCCTACACCGCCGTCAACATCGACGTGCTGTGCGCCGAGGACGGCCTGATCACGGAGATCACCACCTTCGGTCCCGAGGTGCTGCCCCTCTTCGGCCTGCCGCTCTCCATCGGCCCCGCCGTTATCGAATCGTGATTCAAACCGCCCGTCCGGACCGATTCCCCTCGCCCGTCCGCGCCGTCGTACGAGCGGCATCGCATGAACGAAAAGAAGGGAAACACCATGCCGGACATCACCGCGACGCAGCCGGACGAGCAGCTCCGGGCGCTGGACCGGCTCGTCGGCACCTGGCGCGTGACCGGCGGCGCCGAGGGCACGGTCACCTACCGCTGGATGGAGGGCGGCTTCTTCCTCATCCAGGACATCCGGCTGGAGCAGGACGGCGAGCCGATCGTCGGCGTCGAGGTCATCGGCCGGGAGCGGCCGTACGGCGCGGACGCGCCCGGCGAGGACATCACGTCGCGCTACTACGACAGCCGGGGCGACACCCTCGACTACGTCTACGAGCTCGACGGCGACACGCTGACCATCTGGTTCGGCGCGAAGGGCTCCCCGGCGTACTTCCGGGGCACCTTCACCGCCGGCGGCGACGCCATGACCGGCCGCTGGCACTACCCGGGCGGCGGGGGCTACGAGTCGAACATGACCAGGATCGGATAGCCCGTCACGAGTGCCCGAGGAGGGCCGCCGCCTTCAGCGACAGGTGGAGCAGCAGGCGGTCCTCCCCGTCGGCGAGGTCGAGCCCGGTGAGCTGCTCGGCCTTGCCCAGGCGGTAGTACAGCGTCTGCCGGTGCACGCCCAGCGCCGCCGCCGTCTCCTGCACCTGCCCCGCGTGGTCGAGGTAGGCCTCCACGCTCGCCGCGATCCGGGGGGTGAGCGCGGCCGACTCGGCGGCGAGGTCGGCCAGGTCGCGCCGGGACAGCCGGGCCAGCAGCCGGTAGACGCCGAGCGCGCTCCAGTCGGCGATCGGGGTGTGCCGCTCGACGTGCTCGGCCACCCGCAGCGCCAGCAGCGCCTCCCGCCAGCTCTGCCACGCCTCCCCCGGGTCGTCGCGGGGGCCGCCGACCCCGGCGGCCATGCCGTACAGGTTGTGCAGCAGGCGCGCGACGCGCCCGGCCTGCGCGGCGGGCGCGAGCACCGCGAGCAGCGGCGCGCCCGCCGTCTCGGTCACGTCCGGATCGGCCAGCACCCCGCGCGGCAGCGTGCGCGGCGGCCCGGCGACATCCGCCGGGGTACGCACGGCCACCGCGGTCACCGGGCCCTCGATCTCGACGCCCGCGGCGGCGCGGACCGCGGGGTCGGCGGAGAAGAACTGCCGCAGCGGGGCGTGCCGCCCCCGGGCCTGGGTGGCCAGCAGCGTGGCCGCCCGGTCGACCAGCGGGGCTATGGAGGCCAGGCGTTCGTCGGTGAGCGCGCCGGATTCGAGGGCCCACAGGTAGCCGTAGGTCACCCCGCGGTGCCGCAGCGGCACGCACACGCGGCCGAGCAGGCCGGGCAGCCCGGGAATGCGCACCGGGCCAGTCGCGGTGGCGATGCCGTACGACTCGAAGTGGGCGCGCACCTCGTCGGAGGCGTGCCTGCGCAGGATCGACTCCTGCCGCACACGGTCGATGTCCCCGCTCTGCGCGCCGTACGCCAGGAGGTTGAACGAGCGGTCCTCCAGCGTCACGGAAGCGTCGAGCAGGCGGGAGATCTCATCGACGATGTCTTGCATGCTGACATTCTTGTACATTTGTCGAAAAATGCTGTGGCGGATGTCCGTGGAACATGCGTGACATGCGGATTTAGCCTGAGGCCATGCTCGGTTCCCTGCTTCTCGCGGCCTCGCGCAGCCCGCGCGCCCGCCGGGTCGTGTCGGGGCTTCCGCTCACGCGCAAGGTCGTCGACCGCTTCGTCGCCGGTGAGTCCGGCGCGGACGCCGTCGCCGCGACGCGCCGCCTGACGAGCGCGGGGCTGTCCGTCACCATCGATCATCTGGGCGAGGAGGTCCGGGACCCCGAGACCGCCGTCACCGCCGCCAAGGCGTACGTCTCGCTGCTGGAGGAGCTGCGGCCGCTCGGCCTCGGCTACCGGGCCGAGGTGTCGGTCAAGCTGTCGGCCGTCGGCCAGGCCCTCGACTCCGGCATGGCCCTGGACAACGCGCGCCAGATCTGCGCGGCGGCGCGCGAGTGCGGCGCCGCGGTCACCCTCGACATGGAGGACCACACCACCGTCGACGCGACGCTCGGCACGCTGCGCGCGCTGCGGGAGGACTTCCCGGAGACGGGCGTGGCGATCCAGGCGTACCTGTTCCGCAGCGAGGCCGACTGCCGCGACCTCGCGGGGTCGCGGGTGCGGCTGGTCAAGGGCGCCTACGCCGAGCCCGCGTCGGTGGCCTGGCAGAGCAAGGCCGACGTCGACCGCGCGTACGTGCGGTGCCTGAAGGTGCTCATGTCGGGCACGGGATACCCCATGGTGGCCACGCACGACGACCGGCTGATCGCGATCGCCGAGTCGCTCGCGGTGAGCGCCGGGCGCGGCCCGGACGACTACGAGTTCCAGATGCTCTACGGCATCCGGACCGACAGGCAGGCGGCGCTGGCCGCGGCCGGGTCGCGGGTGCGGGTCTATGTCCCCTACGGCGACGACTGGTACGGCTACTTCATGCGCCGCCTCGCCGAGCGCCCGGCCAACGTCGCCTTCTTCCTTCGCGCTCTGAGGGGTAAATGATGGATGCGATCACCGACGTCCCGGTGCCGGCGAACGAGCCGGTGCACTCGTACGGACCGGGCAGCGCCGAGCGCGCGGCTCTGGAGACCCGGATCAAGGAGCTGTCGGGGACATCCCTCGACCTGACGATGACGATCGGCGGCGAGCGGCGCATGGCCGGCGGCGCACCGATCGACGTGGTGCAGCCGCACAACCACGCCTCCGTGCTCGGCCGTACGGCCGAGGCCACCGCCGCGGACGTGCGGGCGGCGATCGACGCGGCGCTGGAGGCCGCGCCGCGCTGGCGGGCGCTGCCGTTCGAGGAGCGCGCCGCGGTGTTCCTGCGGGCCGCCGAGCTGCTCAGCGGCCCGTGGCGGGCCACGCTCAACGCGGCCACGATCCTCGGCCAGTCGAAGTCGGCGCAGCAGGCCGAGATCGACTCCGCGTGCGAGCTGATCGACTTCTTCCGGTTCAACGTGGCCTACGCCCGGCGGCTGCTCGCCGAGCAGCCGCTGTCGGCGCCCGGCGTGTGGAACCGCATGGAGTATCGCCCGCTGGAGGGCTTCGTCCTGGCGATCACGCCGTTCAACTTCACCTCCATCGCGGCCAACCTGCCGGCGTCGGCGGCGCTGATGGGCAACGTGGTGGTGTGGAAGCCGTCGCCGACGCAGCAGTTCGCCGCGCACTTCACCATGCGGCTGCTGGAGGCGGCCGGGCTGCCGCCCGGTGTGATCAACATGGTTACCGGCAACGGCGCCGCGGTGTCCGAGGTCGCCGTTCCCCACCCCGAGCTGGCCGGCATCCACTTCACCGGCTCGACGGCCACCTTCCAGCACCTATGGCGCACCGTGGGGGAGAACATCTCCGGCTACCGGGGATACCCGCGGCTCGTCGGCGAGACCGGCGGCAAGGACTTCATCCTCGCCCACCCGTCCGCGGACACCGGGGTGCTGTCGACCGCGCTGCTGCGGGGCGCGTTCGAATACCAGGGCCAGAAGTGCTCGGCGGCCTCCCGGGCGTACGTGCCGCGCTCGCTGTGGACCCGCATGCGCGACGACTTCGTGTCGGCGGCCGAGTCGCTGACCGTGGGCGACGTGTCGGACGATCTGTCCACGTTCATGGGCGCGGTCATCGACGCGCGGGCCTTCGCCAAGCACAAGGAGGCGATCGACCGGGCGCGCTCGGTGGACTCGATCCGGGTGCTCACCGGCTCCTACGACGACTCGGTGGGCTACTTCGTGCGGCCGACCGTGCTGGAGTGCGCCGACCCCGCCGACGAGATCTTCGTGAAGGAGTACTTCGGCCCGATCCTCGCCGTGCACGTCTACGACGACGCCGCCTACGACGCGGTGCTCGACCAGATGGAGAGCGTCGCGCCGTACGCGCTGACCGGGTCGGTCATCGCGCGGGACCGGCACGCGATCGAGGACGCCACCGAGCGGCTGCGCTTCGCGGCGGGCAACTTCTACATCAACGACAAGCCGACCGGCGCGGTCGTCGGGCAGCAGCCGTTCGGCGGGGCCCGCGCCTCGGGCACCAACGACAAGGCCGGCTCGATCTTCAACCTGATCCGGTGGGTGAACGCCCGCACGATCAAGGAGGCGTTCGTGCCGCCGGTCGTGAGCGGGCCGTACCGGGGCGACGTGCCGCAGGGCGGCTGGCAGCAGCCCGACCTCGGCGACCTCGGCTACTGACGGATGGCGATGCCCTCGGCACCCCGGCTTGGGGCTGCCGAGGGGGCATCGGCGTCGATCCCCGCCTCTCTCTGCTTCTTGGTTCACTGGCCGATATCCTGGCCCGAATTCCGGCTAAGCGCTTACCATGAGGCTATGGAGATCATCCCGATCAGCGAGGCCAAGGACCGGCTGACCGAGCTGGCCGATAGGGCCGCCCGTGAGCACGATCACTTCACTCTCACGCGGAATGGGCGTCCGCATGCGATGATCGTGTCCGTGGCGGAGTGGGAGTCCCTTCAGGAGACCCTCGAAATCCTGGCCGACCCGCAGATGCGCGCCGATCTGGTCGAGGCCGCCGCCGCCGAGGCGAGGGGCGATGTGACGACAGAGGAAGAAATGGCCGCCATCATGGCCGCCCGTCTCGGCAAGGCAAGTGCGTGAGCGACCGGTACAGCGTCCTGCTCGCCCCGCCGGCGCGCCGTGCCTTGAGCAGCGGTCTTCCGGAAGAGGTGGCAGCCGCCGCCTGGGAACTCATCCCCGGCCCGATAGCCCGAGAGCCGTGGCGAGTGGGAAAGCCTCTTCAGGAACCGTACGAGGGCCTGCACGTCGCCCGGCGCGGAACCTACCGTGTGGTCTACCGCATCGACGAGGACAAGCATACGGTGATGATTCAGGCGGTCAAACACCGCCGGGACGCCTACCGGTTCTGAACGATCTCAGCGCTCTGCGGGCACGGGCCGGGGATGGGGAAGGCCGCCTCCATACGCCTCACTCACCGGCCCGCGCTCGCCTGGCCTCCCCCACAACCTCATCCGGCAAGAGACCGGCCCTGTGCTCGTGGTCGGTCACGATCTCTTGCGCCTTGAGCAGCGCCAGACCGTATTCAACGGCCTGATCCACGAATTTGGAGAACCCTCGTGCCCCCGTCCGGCTCTCCACCTCTTCCACGAGGCGGCGACGGAGGGTCACCGATTTCCTGACCGTCACCTTTCAGCCTTGGGTGGGGACGGCCATCTCACCGAGGGGCGACCAGTCGTCCTGCGGGATGGTGACGTTGACGATCCGCGGGGTCTCGGCGAGGTGGGGCGGCAGCGTACGGCGGGCCGTCTGGAAGTGCTCCGAC
>JADGHC010000324.1 GCA_019689655.1 Microbispora sp. | reverse complement strand
ATAGGGCATATCCAATTATTGGTGACAACCAAGGAATTTTCATGGATGCTCTTTATCCGCGCGTGCTCACCTCCCGGTTCGCCGAATGCTTCCGCTTCTCGAACTGCGGCGGCTGCGGTGGACCGCGCCGCGCATGCGCGTGCTCTGGCGGTACCGCATCGAAACCGCCGTTGACGACGTGCGCCGCCTCGTCCGCGTTGGGCCGCTCCCCCAGCTCGTAGCGGCCTGTGCCGAGCCGCGACCGAGGTGGCCGGCGCCACACGCGGGCGGGGTCCATCAGCACGCAAGACGTCGAAGGTGCCTCGCCTTCGACTGGCACTGGCACAAAACACGACAGGAGGCCGGTAATGCCGGACGGTCACGACCACATGCGGGATCTCGAAGGCGCAGTGGCACTGGTGGTCGGTGGGAGCCGCAACCAGGGGGCGGCGTTCGCCGAGAACATCGCCTCGCGAGGGGCGACCACGGTGATCAGCTATGCCAATCAGGAGGCAGCGGCCCGGCAGACGCTGGCGACGCTGCAAAAGTACGGGGTGACGGCGGAGGCGGTCCGTTCCGACGCACGGATATCTACGGAAGTCGACGAGCTGTTCGAGGGAGTGGTGGCCCGCCATGGCAGGTTGGACATCGTCGTGCACACCCCGGGGGCGGTCATCAAGAAGCCGCTGGCCGAACTCACTGATGACGAATTCGACCATCTGATCGACCTCAACGTCCGGTCGGCCTTCAACACGCTGCGCGCCGCCGCCCGGCACCTGTCTGACGGAGGCCGGTACGTGGTGCTGTCCACCACGCTCACCTCGGTCATGACCGGACCGTACGGGCTGTACTCCGGATCCAAGGCCGCCGTGGAGCGGATGGTGGTCGCCGCCGCCAAGGAACTCGGAGATCGCGGTATCACGGTCAACGCCGTGGCCCCCGGTCCCATCGACGACTCGTTCTACCGGGCGGCCGAGACCCCCGAGTCCATCGAGGCCGCCAGGCACCACAGCCCGAGGGGCCGGCTGGGCCACCCCGCGGACATCGCCCCGGTCGTCGGCTGGCTGATCAGCGGCGACGCCGGCTGGGTGTCGGGCCAGACCATACGCGCCAACGGCGCGATGTTCTAGGGCGGTCCTCGCCGAGCCACCGCTCCAGCAGGAGCCGCGCCTCGCCCGGCGGCAGGACGTCCAGCGTCACGCGGTGGGCGCCCTCACGGACGACCAGGCTGTCCAGCCGGTCCCTGCTCGTCACCACCGCGATGCAGGACGGGGCGCCGCGCAGCAGGGGCGAACGTCCCGGCCGACCCCGCGAGGTCCCGCCGGCCGGGGCCGGTCGCGCCCCGGCGAGGAGCCGGACCCGCGGGCGGCCGTCACTCGCGGCCCACGTCCCGGTGGCTGACCTGCACGTCCATGCCGCGTTCCCGCAGGCGGGCGCCGAGTTGCTCGGCCATGGCCACGCTGCGGTGCTTGCCTCCGGTGCAGCCCACGGCGAGGGTGGCATATCCCTTGCCTTCCCGCGCGTATCCGGCGGCCACGATGCCGAAGACCTCCTCGTATCCG
Source organism: Microbispora sp. (assembly GCA_019689655.1). GTDB lineage: Bacteria > Actinomycetota > Actinomycetes > Streptosporangiales > Streptosporangiaceae > Microbispora. Next base: position 5,524 of record JADGHC010000324.1, on the reverse strand, counting down.
TCGAGGAACTCCTTGGCCCCGGGCTGGTTCAGCACGTAGTCGCGCACGGGAGCGTCGAGCCCGTTCAGGGGCCGCAGCTCCGGCACCCAGTGGGGATTGGGCAGGAACCGGCAGTCCACGACGAGGTCGGCGTCGACCGGCAGGCCGTACTTGTAGCCGAAGGACACCACGGTGACCTTCAGTCCCGGACGGTCCTCGCCGCCGAAGAACGACACGATCTTCTTGCGCAGCTCGTGGACGTTCAGCAGGGACGTGTCGATGACGAGGTCGGCGTTGGCACGGACCTCGCGGAGGATGCCGCGCTCACGGTCGATCCCGTCGACGAGCCGCCCGTCGCCCTGCAGGGGGTGGGGACGCCGGACGTTCTCGAACCTGCGGACCAGTTCCTCGTCGCTCGCCTCAAGGAACACCACCCGGACGCCGACGCCGCGCCCGTCGAGCTCCTCGATGGCCGCGTTCAGGTCGGTGGTGAAGGCGAGGCTGCGCACGTCGACCACGGCGGCGACCCGGTCGGTGGCCATGTTCACCCGGCCCGCCTCCTCGGCGAGGGAGGACAGCATCCCGGGGGGCAGGTTGTCGATCACGAACCAGCCGAGGTCCTCCAGAGCCTTCGCGGCGGTGCTGCGCCCCGCCCCCGACATTCCGGTGATCACCACGAATGCCGGCTCAGTCGTGCTCATCGCCCGCTCACCGCCTTGCCGCCCATGTCAGCTCGCCCAACGTCAGCCCCGCCCACTGCCCGCTCGCCGGAAACGGCCCGGTCTTCCGGGGAGAAGAGAACTCTTGGTGCCGGAGCATGACACTTCTTCACCTGATCGCGCCACCGCCACGCCGGACACCTCCCACAGTGCCCTTCCTGCTGCCCTCACGGGCCGGGACGTGCCGCGATGCCCGTAGGCACCTTACGACCCCTGCCCCGCCGGAGACGGGCTCCCCCCACGCAGTGCCGCGACGATGGCCTCGGCGGTCGCACGGCCGATCCCGGGGACCTCGCGGATCTCCTCCACGCTCGCCTCGCTCAGCCGCTTCACCGAGCCGAAATGACGCAGCAGGGCCTGACGGCGTGCCGGGCCCAGGCCCGGCACGTGGTCGAGCGCGCTCTCCTTGAGCGATTTCGACCTCTTCGTCCGATGGTAGGTGATGGCGAACCTATGTGCTTCGTCGCGAACGCGCTGTAACAGATAGAGGCCCTCGCTGCTGCGCGGCAGGATCACCGGCTGGTCGTCGCCGGGCAGCCAGACCTCCTCCAGCCGCTTGGCCAGCCCGCACACCGCGACGTCGTCGATGCCGAGCTCGTCCAGGGCGCGCCGGGCCGCCGCCGCCTGCGCCGGGCCGCCGTCCACCACCACGAGGTTGGGCGGATAGGCGAACTTGCGGGGCCGGCCGGTCTCCGGGTCGATCGGCGTCGCCGCGCCGCCGCGCCCGGCCGCTCCGTGCCCGTTCGCGTCGCGCCCGTCCGCGTCGTACTCGTCCTCGTCGTGCCCTGCCCCATCGCGGGTGGCCGCGCCGTAGCCCGCCGCGCCGTACGCCGCCGCGTCGCGGCCCGGCCCGTCGTCGGTCTCGACGTCCAGCTCGCCCGTCGCCGCCCGTTCCTCCAGGTAGCGCTTGAAGCGCCGGCGGATGACCTCGTAGATCGAGGCGACGTCGCCCTCGGTGCTCCTGATGGAGAAACGGCGGTACTCGCTCTTGCGGGCCAGGCCGTCCTCGAAGACCACCATCGAGGCCACGACGTTCTCACCCTGGATGTGCGACACGTCGTAGCACTCGATCCGCAGCGGCGCCTGGTCGAGGTCGAGGGCGTCGGCGATCTCCTGCAGAGCCCGGCTGCGCGTGGTCAGGTCGCTGGCACGGCGCAGCTTGTGCTGGGCGAGCGACTCCTTGGCGTTGCGCTCCACCGTCTCCATGAGGCTCTTCTTGTCGCCGCGCTGGGGGACGCGCAGCACGACGCGGGAGCCCCGCTGCTCGCTCAGCAGCTCGGCCAGCGCGTCGTGGTCCGGGGGCAGCGCGGGCACGAGGATCTCGCGGGGGATCGACGCCTCGGCGTACATCTGGAGCAGAAACCGCTCGACCAGCTCGCCCGGCGTGGTCTCTTCGACCTTGTCGACCACCCAGCCGCGCTGTCCGCGGATCCGGCCGCCACGCACGTAGAAGACCTGGACCGCCGCCTCCAGCGGGTCTTCCGCCAGGGCGATCACATCGCAGTCGATGCCGTCGCCGAGCACGACCGCCTGCTTCTCCAGGGCCCGTTGCAGCGCCTGGATGTCGTCGCGCAGCCGCGCGGCGCGCTCGAACTCCTCCACGGCCGCCGCCTCGCGCATCTCGCGCTCCAGCCGCTTGATGAAGCGGCCGGTGTTGCCGGCCATGAAGTCGCAGAAGTCCTCGGCGAGGGCCCGGTGCTCCTCGGGGGTGACCCGGCCGACGCAGGGCGCCGAGCACTTGTCGATGTATCCCAGCAGGCAGGGACGGCCGATCTGCCCCGCCCGTTTGAAGACCCCCGCCGAGCACGTCCGCACGGGGAAGACGCGCAGCAGCAGGTCGACGGTCTCCCGGATGGCCCAGGCGTGCGAGTAGGGGCCGAAGTAGCGGGTGCCCTTCCGCTTGGCCCCGCGCATCACCTGCACCCGGGGGAATTCCTCCCCCATCGTCACGGCCAGGTACGGGTACGACTTGTCGTCGCGGTATTTGACGTTGAACCGGGGGTCGAACTCCTTGATCCAGGAGTATTCGAGCTGGAGCGCCTCGACCTCGGTGCCGACCACCGTCCAGTCCACGGACGCCGCGGTGGTGAGCATGGTCTGCGTCCGCGGGTGCAGGCCGGCGAAGTCCGCGAAGTACGAGTTGAGCCGCTGCCGCAGGCTCTTCGCCTTGCCCACATAGATCACCCGGCCGCCCGGGTCGCGGAAGCGATAGACGCCTGGCGACTCGGGGATCGATCCGGGCGCCGGTCGATAAGTTGCCGGATCCGCCACACCCAAAGACTACTGGTCCACGCCGACAATCCCGCCGTCCCCGGCGGAGCCGGAGTACGGCGGCGCCGCGCGGCGAACGCGTGCGATCGCCGGTTCGTCCAGCCGCCCGATCACCTGCCGCGGGTCTGCCCACCCCCGCAGCGGAACCGGGAATCCGCCTTTACACTGTAGATCGAGACTGTGCTGGACGGTGCAGGCCGCACCGGGAGTCCGTCTGGTGCACGTGTGCCCGGCGGACGGCCCGAGGCCGATCCGGTCCTCGTCCGTCGGTTCGGGGCGACGGGACCTTCTCGGCGAGCGCGCCGGCCTCGTCGCTTCCGCCGATCTCGGGCGTGCCCTCGGGGATCGCGCACCGCCGGTTGCGGCCCCCTGTCCGGCCGGCGGTCAGGACACGTGGACTTCGTCGAAGAGGGCGATGGCTTCGGCGGGGTCCGGGCTCACGAGGCGCTCCAGACCGGCCGTCGCGAACGTCGCGAACCTGCCGGCCCGCGCCCACATCCGTTCCTCGAAGGCGCGGACGGCCCGATCCAGGTCGTCGAGGCCGGGGGCGGCGGCGACGGACTCGGCGAGCTCGGCGCCTTCCAGCATGGCGAGGTTCGCGCCCACCCCCAACGGGGGCATCAGATGGGCGGCGTCGCCCAGCAGCGTCACCCCGCGGACGTGGGCCCAGGTGTGGGACACGGGCAGGGTGTACAGCGGGCGGCGGACGAATGCGGCGCCGCCCCGGAGCAGGTCGAGGACGGGGTCGGCCCAGCCGTCGAACAGCGCCAGCAGACGTGATCGCACGGCTTCCGCATCGGCCGGGTCCGGCCCCGCATCCCCGCCCGCGCGCCGGTTCCGGTCCCCGGTCCTGTCCGGGGTCGTGTGCCAGTCCAGCGGCGCGCGGAACTGGGCGTACACCTTGACGTGGCCGCCGCTGTTGCGCTGGGCCACGAGGCCGCGGTTCACGCCGTACACGGCCACGGAGCCGTCGCCGATCAGCCGGGCGAGGTCGGGGTGGCGGGTGTCGACGTCGTCCAGGGAGGTCTCGACCAGGGTGACGCCGGTGTAGCGCGGCGTCACGGACGAGACCGCCGGGCGGACCCGCGACCAGGCGCCGTCCGCGCCGGCCACGAGGTCGAACGTCTCCTGCCGCCCGTCCTCGAACCGGACCAGCACGCCGTCCCGGGTCCCCGGCACCACCTCCGTCACGCGCCGCCCCCACCGGACGTCCAGGGGGCCGAGCAGCAGGTCGCGCAGTTGCCCGCGGTCGATCTCGGGATTGGCACGCTCATCGGGACGGGGTCGCCAGTCGCGGAGGACGGTCCCGTCCGTGTCCAGGATCCGCATGGCCTGCCCCTCGGGACGGGACAGCGTCTGGAACTCCGCCAGCAGCCCCGCCTTGCTCAGCGCGAGCTGGCCCAGCCCTTCGTGCAGATCCAGCGTGCCGCCCTGGGGGCGCGCGTCGGGGGCGGAGTCGCGTTCGAAGATCGTGACGGGCTGATCGTGGCGGTGCAGAACCCGGGCGAAGGTGAGGCCGGCGGGGCCGGCCCCGATCACGGCGATACGGTGTCTCATGTTGATACATTGTATTTTAGATATACAGTGTATCTCAACAGTACGATGTACGCATGACTGTGTGGGACCGGCCGGAGCCGCCGGCTCGCCCCGCGCCGCTCGACCGGGGGCGGATCGTCGCCGCCGCCGTCGCGCTGGCCGACGAGGGCGGCCTGGAGGCGGTGTCGTTGCGCAAGGTCGCCGCCCGGCTGGACGCCGGCCCGATGCGGCTGTACGGATACATCTCCACCAAGGAGGAGCTGTTCGACCTCATGGTGGACGAGGTCTACGCCGAGATCCTCCCCGAGGAGCCGCCCGGCGACTGGCGGGAGGCGCTACGCGTCCTCGCTCACCGCACCAGGCAGACCTGCCACCGGCACGAATGGCTGGCCGACCTGCTCGGCGGGCGTCCGTCCCTGGGCCCGAACGCCCTCGCGGTGACCGAGGCCACGCTGGCCGCCTTCGACGGCGTCGCCGACCTCGACACGGTCACGCGCGCCGTGGAGGTCGTCAACGCCTACGTCATCGGCGCGATCAGGCGAGAGATCGCGAACCTGCGGGCCGAGCGCGCCACGGGCCTGTCCGACCGCGAGTGGCAGCGCGCCTCCGGCCCGCATGTGATGCGGATGCTGGCCACGGGCCGCTTCCCGGCGCTGGCCAAGGTCGTGCACGACGGCACGGAGGTGGACGCGGACGTGTCCTTCGCGACCGGCCTGGACTGGATCCTCGACACCGTGGCCGCCAAACTCGCCCGGCCGGCCGGCGAACCGTTCAGGATTTCCCGCTGACATCCGTGACGCGCCGGGGTCGCGCGCAGGACCGCACGCGGCCGGCCGCACCTGCCCGCCGCCGGAGGCGGTGAAGGTCCGCGATCTGCGGCGCGATCCCCGGTGGCGATTCACGGCCCCTCGGACGATCGTCGGTCGCCGCGTGGGCGAACCGGAACACGCGAACGTGCTGACCATGACCGGGGGCGGCCGGAACGGACCGCCGCCCGTCATCGCGCGGGCGATGACGGG
>JADGHC010000323.1 GCA_019689655.1 Microbispora sp. | reverse complement strand
GCTGGCCGCCTGGGAGCCGCGGGCCGTACCGGACGCGGCCGTCGAATGGGTCCGTGCCGCCGGCGCCGCCGAGCCCCACGAGGAGACTCGCGGGGAGATGCTCGCCTTCGTCGCGTCGCGAGACCGGTGAGCGGCCTCAGGCCGGGTAGGCGTGCGTCTCGGTGGCCTTGACGGCGGCCCAGACCTCCCGGCCGGGCGTGAGGTCGAGATCGGCGGCGGCCGACGGGGTGACGTCCGCGGCCAGCGTGATCGGCCCGCGCAGATGCACGCGGACGTTGTCGCCGTGCCGTTCGATGCCGTCGATGACGGCCCGCCACAGGTTGCGGGGGCTGCCGTCGGGGCGGCTACGGTAGAGGGCGACCGCCGACGGCGGGAAGGCCACGAAGGCGGGGCCCGTCAGGCGTTCGGCACTGCTGAAGACCACGTCTCCCACCGTGACCCGGTTGCCGTCGGCCTCGCCCCGGTAGAGGTTGAGGCCCACGAGCCGGGCGACGTAGTCCGTACGCGGATGACGGGCGACCTCGCCCGGGGTGCCGGTCTGCACGACGGAACCGTTCTCGACGACCACGAGCCGGTGGGCCAGGACCATCGCGTCGAGCGGGTCGTGGGTGACCAGGACGGCCGCGCCGTCGAACCCGGCCAGGTGGCGGCGCAGTTCGGCGCGGATCTCCAGCCGGGTGTGGGCGTCGAGGGCCGCCAGCGGCTCGTCCAGCAGCAGCAGGCGGGGCCGTACGGCCAGCGCGCGGGCGAGGGCGACCCGCTGCGCCTGGCCTCCGGACAGGCGCCCGGGGCGGACGTGGGCGTGATCGGCGAGGCCGACGCGGTCGAGCAGCTCGGCGGCGACCCGGCGGGCTTCGGCCTTGCCGAGGCCCCGGCAGCGGGGCCCGAAGGCGACGTTGTCGAGGGCGGACAGGTGCGGGAACAGCAGGTAGTCCTGGAACACCACGCCGATCCCGCGGCGTTCGGGCGGCAGGTGGTGCACCTGCGCTCCGTCCAGTTCGATGTGCCCGCCGCTCAGCGGGACGAGCCCGGCGAGGGCGCGCAGCGCCGTCGTCTTGCCCGCGCCGTTGGGGCCCAGCACCGCCACCACCTCACCGGCCGCCGCGTGGAACTCGACGTCCAGGCGGAAGGCGGGGCGTTCGACGACCAGGTGGGCGTGCAGGCTCATGCCGTACCCACCCATCGGTCGCGCAGCGCGGCCAGCACGATCACCGAGACCGCGAGCAGCGCCAGGCTGAGCACGATGGCGGCGTCCGGGTCGGTCTCCAGCGCCAGGTAGACGGCCAGCGGCATGGTCTGCGTCCGGCCGGGGAAGTTGCCGGCGAAGGTGATCGTCGCCCCGAACTCGCCGAGCGCCCGGGCCCAGCACAGCACCGCGCCGGCCAGCACGCCGGGGGCGACCATGGGCAGGGTGACCCGGCGGAAGACCGTCCAGCGGGAGGCGCCCAGCGTCGCGGCGGCCTCCTCGTAGCGCTGGTCGGCCGCGCGCAGCGCCCCCTCCACGGCGATGACGAGGAACGGCATGGCGACGAACGCCTCCGCACAGACGACCCCCGCGGTGGTGAAGGGCAGGGACACGCCGAAGGCGTCGTACAGCCACTGCCCGACCAGCCCGCGGCGGCCGAGCACCAGCAGCAGTGCGACGCCGCCGACGACCGGCGGCAAGACGAGCGGCACGGTGATCAGCGCGCGCAGCAGCCGCCTGCCCGGCAGGGTCGTACGGGCCAGCAGCCAGGCGAGGGGCACACCGAGCAGCAGGCAGACGGCGGTCGCGATGGTCGCGGTGACCAGGGACAGCCGCAGCGCCTCCAGCACCCGCGGCTCGGCCAGCCGCTGCGGCAGCGTACGCCAGGGAGCGCGGACCAGCAGCCCGGCCGGCGGGAGGACGAGGAAGGCCAGCCCCGCCACCGCGGGCACCAGCAGCGGCCACGGCAGGCGCGCCCGTGGCCCCCGCCCCCGTGCGGGCCCGGTCACGGCGCCCGGAAACCAGCCTTGGTCAGCACGTCCCTGCCCTGCTGCGACAGCACGAGATCGACGAACTGCTTGGCCAGACCGGGCTCGGGCGCCTTGCCGAGCGCCGCGATCGGATAGTCGTTGACGGCTTGCGCGGCTTCGGGGAAGTCGATGCCCTTGACCTTCCCCTTGGCGGCGATCACGTCGGTGCGGTAGACGAGCGCCGCGTCGACCTCGCCGAGCTCGACCTTGGTGAGCGTGGCCTTGACGTCCTGCTCCAGAGTGACGGGAGTGACCTTGAGGCCCGCCGCGTCCAGCGCCTTGATCGCCGCGGCGCCGCAGGGCACCTGCTCGGCGCACAGGGCGACCTTGACCTTCGGGTCGATCAGGTCCTTGAGCGACTCGATCTTGGCCGGGTTGTCCTCGGGTACGGCGATCTGGAGTGTGTTCTTGACGAACACGGTGGGCGAGGAGGCCAGCCCGGCGTCGGTGACCGTCTTCATCGTGGCCGGGCTCGCGGCGGCGAAGACGTCGGCGGGGGCGCCCTGCGTGATCTGCTGCGCCAGCGTCGCGCTGGAGCCGAAGTTGAAGGTGACCTTCGTGCCGGAGTGGGTGCTCTCGAACTGCTTGCCCAGTTCGGTGAACGACTCGGTCAGGGACGCCGCGGCGAACACCGTGAGCGACTTCGACGCCCCCGAGCCGGATGCGGGAGCATCCGAGGAGGAGCCGCATGCCGCCAGGCTCAGCACCGAGGCGAGGATGGCGGCCGGGGAGAGACGTCTGAGCACCACAGCTCCTACTACTGACTCGCGACGCGCGCGTGATCGGGGATCTCGACGACGACGTTCGTGGACTTGACGACGGCCACCGCCATCACCCCGGGTTCCAGGCCGAGCTCGTCGGCCGCCTGGCGGCTCATCAGCGAGACCACGCGGAACGGCCCGGCGGCGATCTCCACCTGCGCCATCACCGCGTCCCTGATCACCTCGGTCACGATGCCGCGTAAGCGGTTGCGGGCCGAGGAGACCCCGGTGCGCTCGTCCGCCTCGGTCTGCGCCCGGGCGAACGCGGCGAGGTCGGTGCCGGCGATCAGCCGGTGGCCGTTCTCGTCGCGGTGCGCGGCGAGCCGGCCCGCGTCGACGAGACGCCGCACGGTGTCGGCGCTGACGCCGAGCACCGCCGCCGCTTCGCTGATCCGGAACGTCGTCACACGCCCCACCTTATGCCGCAATTGCGTGCCATTCGACGCCTGTCCCGTCGCAGATGCATTGCCGTTTTCTTTTCATGTGTCTCACCTGCGAGCCAGCGCCAGATAGCGCTCATCGGTGTCGTCGAAGTCGAGCAGGGTCCAGCCGGCGGTGGCCAGCAGCGGACGGATGTTGTGCTCGGCGCGTACGTCGCCGGGCGTCAGGGTGCGGCCGCGGCGCGCCGCGAGCACCGCACGGCCCACGGGATGGAACAGCGCCAGCTTCCCCCCGGGCCGGGTCACCCGGGCCAGCTCGGCCAGCACGGCCGCCGGCCGGAGCACATGGGGGATCAGCCCGGACGCCAGCACACCGTCGGCCACCCCGTCACGGAGCGGCAGCCGTCCGACGTCGGCGATCAGCAGCCGGCCGTACGCGCCCCGCCCCCGGTCTTGGGCCGACCAGATCATCTCCGGGGTGACGTCCACCCCAACCACGCGCCCGGCGGGCCCAACCGCGTCCCGCAGCAGGGGGAACGCGCGGCCGGTCCCGCATCCGGCGTCGAGGGCCAGGCCGCCGGGCGGCAGGGCCATCTCGGCGATCGCGGCGGCGAACGCGGGGCTGTCGTCGGGGTACTTCTCCTCCCAGGTCGCCGCCTTGGCGGCGAAGAACGCCCTGGTCTCCTGAAGTGATCGATCGTTCATGAATGTCGCCTCCGCTGCGTGAGTGGCCGCCGGAACGATTCGACCACGCGCGTCAGTCGCGCGCCGCGCCGTCACCGAGCGTGCCCAGCGCCTCGGCGATCGTGCCGGTGTCCGCGACGGCGACGCCCAGGCCCGTGATCTCCTCGCGGCCGGTGTCCGTCAGGCGGGAGACGGCGTCGGCGGCGAGGACCAGGCGGTAGTCGCGTTCGCTGGCCTCGACCAGCGTCGCGCGCGGGCAGTTGGGGAAGTTGCACCCGGCGACGACGAGCGTGTCCACTCCCCAATCCCGGAGGAGTTCGTCGAGCGGAGTGCGGTAGAAGGCACCCCAGCGCGGCTTGAACAGGGCGTACTCGTTCTCGCCCAGGCGCTGCGGACGCCCGCCGAGCAGCAGGTCCGGGTCCAGCGGGGGTGCGCCGGGCGGCAGCAGCGGCTCGGCCAGGGCGCTGCCTTCGGTGAAGGGGATGACGATCTTGGCCCCGCTCTCCAGCAGGGATCGCCGGACGAGGTCCGCGTCGTGACCATCCTCGTTGTAGTAGCGGATGACATGCACGATCGGCCGTCCGGCTCGCCGGAACGCCGCCGCCAGCTCGGCCATCGCCGGCAGCACCTCGGTGGTGCCGGGCACACCGTACGGCGCCTCGGAGAGGAAGTCGCGCTGGACGTCGATCGTCAACAGCGCCGAGGAGGCCCAGTTGGGCGCCAGGTAAGGATCGGTCATGGAATCACCCTAAGCGCGGCGATCATAGGAGGTGGCAGGTCTCATAACCGGGGGAGGCGGGCTCGATGGACTTCCGCGACGATGTAGATCTCGACGCGTCACAGGTGGAGGAGGGCGGCGGCGGCTTCCCGGGCGGCGGGCTCGCCATCGGCGGGGGTGTCGTCGGCGTCATCGCCTTGGTCACCGCCCTGGTCCTGGGGGTCAACCCGGCCGAGCTGCTCGGCGGCGCGGGCTCCTCGTCCGGCGGCGCACGTCCGGCGTCCGATCTGACGTCCCAGTGCAAAAAGGGCAGCGACGCCGACCAGTCGGACAAGTGCCGCGTGGTGGGGGTGGTCAACAGCGTCCAGAAGTTCTGGCGAGAGGCCTTCGCCGAGCGGGGCAAGCAGCCGTACCGCAACGCGCGGACCGTCCTGTTCACCAACGCGGTGGACACCGGCTGCGGGCGGGCCACCTCGGCCGTCGGCCCCTTCTACTGCCCGGCCGACAGCCGCGTCTACCTCGACCTGGGCTTCTTCACCGAGCTGCAGAGCCGCTTCGGCGCCAAGGGCGGGCCGTTCGCACAGGCGTACGTGATCGGTCACGAGTACGGGCACCACGTGCAGAACCTCCTCGGGACCACGCGGCGGGTCGGCGGCGACAGCCGGGGAGCCGGCAGCGCCTCCGTACGGCTGGAGCTCCAGGCTGACTGCTACGCCGGGGTGTGGGCGAAGAACGCCGTCGACACGGGGTTCTTCGAGAGCCCGTTCACCGAGGAGGACATCCGGGAGGCCCTGGACGCGGCGGCGGCCGTGGGCGACGACAGGATTCAAGAGCGCACCCAGGGCAGGGTGGATCCCGAGGGGTGGACGCACGGCAGCTCCAGTCAGCGGGTGAAGTGGTTCACCACGGGATACGCGACCGGCTCCCCCGCCGAGTGCGACACGTTCTCCGGCGCCGTCTGACGGTCGCCCACGGCGGCCGCCGGTCACCCGGCGCGGCGGCCCTCGGCGCCCAGCGGCTCGGCGACGTCCTCCAGCGGGCGGCGAGCCGCCTCCACGCCCAGGAACCACTGCACGAGCCCGGCGGCGATCATCAAGGCGGCTCCGACGAGGTATCCGGCGACCACGTTGCCCACGCGGTGGCTCTCCACGAGGTGGCCGAACAGCACCGGGCCGACGATGCCGCCCAGGCCGGTGCCGAGCGCGTAGAAGAACGAGATCACCACCGGGCGCGTCTCCATCGGGAAGATCTCCGAGACCGTCAGGTACGCGGCGCTCGCCCCGGCCGAGGCGAAGAAGAACACCGCCATCCAGCAGGCGGTGAGCGTCTCCGGCGACAGCAGGTGCGCCCGGAACAGCGCGGCCGTGCCGAGCAGCAGCACCCCGGATGTCGCGTACGTGCCGGCGATCATCGCGCGGCGGCCGACCGAGTCGAAGAGCCCGCCCAGCAGCACCGGGCCGAGAAAGTTGCCGACGGCGATCGGGACGAGATACCAGGGGGTGTCGTCGTCCAGCACGGTGAAGAACGTCGACAGGACCAGTGCGTAGGTGAAGAAGATGGAGTTGTACAAAAACGCCTGGCCCAGGAACAGCAGCAGGCCGACCATCGTCCGCCTGGGGTAGCGGCGCAGCAGGGTGGCGGCCACCTCGGCCAGCGGCGTGTTTCTCCGCGGGATGATCGTGATCGTGCCGCGCGGCGGGCCGAGCCTCCGGCCGGTCTGCTCCCGCACGGTCGCCTCGATGCGGCCCGTGGTCTCCTCCGCCTCCCGCACCCGGCCGTGGATCAGTAGCCAGCGTGGGCTCTCGGGTGGTGGTGCGATCCGCCGGACCAGCAAGATCCCCGAGCCGAGCAGCGCGCCCACCCCGAACAGCAGACGCCAGCCGAGGTGGGCCGGGAGCAGGCTCATGTTGAGCACCGGGATCGCGATGAAGGCGCCCATGACCGTGCCGAGCCAGAAGGAGCCGTTCACCGCGAGGTCGACCCTTCCGCGTACGCGCGAGGGGATGAGCTCGTCGATCGCCGAGTTGACCGCGGCGTACTCGCCCCCGATGCCCGTTCCGGTGAAGAACCGGCACAGGTAGAAGTGCCAGGCGTCGTGGGAGAACGCGGTCGCCAAGGTGGCCGCGAGGTAGAGGGCGAGCGTCACCAGGAAGATCTTCGTACGGCCGAAGCGGTCCGTCAGGTGGGCGAAGAAGAGGGCACCCGCACAGGCGCCGGCGATGTAGATCCCGGCGGCGGTCCCGACCTGGCTCTCGGTGAGCCCGAGACCGCTGCCCGGCTCGGTGATCCTCGGGCCGATGACTCCGACGATCGTGACCTCGACGCCGTCGAGGATCCAGACGGTGCCGAGACCGGCGAGCACCGTCCAGTGCCAGCGAGCCCAAGGGAGCCGATCCAGCCGTGCGGGGATGTCGGTGCCGACTTGCCCGAACATAAAACCCCCTTTTCGCAGGATATGACGCCTGTACCCAGCTCCATCAGGAGTGTCGGGAGATACGGGGGCATCAATTCATCCCGGGGGCCTTTCTCCG
>JADGHC010000322.1 GCA_019689655.1 Microbispora sp. | reverse complement strand
CGTAAGGGCCCGGAGCGTAATGTGCGCCGTAGGGCCCGTACGGCTCCCGTATCGTGTAAGGGCCGTGCGGTGCGAAGGGCTCACCGGAGCCGAAGGCGTGTCCCCCCGCGTCATACCTGTCATTCCGGGCGCCTCCGTAGCCGTACGCGCCCGCCCGCGCCTCCCGGGCCAGGTCGGACAGCCGCCGGTAGCCGGTGGCGCCCGCGGAGATCTCTGGTGCCCCGTACGCCCGGCCGGCGTCCGGCCCCGGGACGTGGGCACCCGGGGCGTACGGGCCCGGTGCGGCCGAGGTCGTGGGGTGTGTGTCCGGGGCGGGCTCGGCGGCCAGATGGGCGAGGCGTTCGAAGGGCCGGGTCGGCGGGTTGCCGTCGGCACGTCCGGCCGGTGGAACGTGCCCGCGGACGGGCTCCTGGACCAGCGTGTCGTCGGCGGCCGCGCCCTTCGGAGTGCCGTCCTCGGCCACCGGGCCCTGAATGATCGTGTCGTGGCTCGCGGTGTCGTCCGCGGCCGCCTGCGGAGCCGTCGTCTCCTCCGCGGCTGATGTCTCGGCCGTCGTGGCGTCGGCCGCGGTGTCGTCCGCGGTCGCTTGTGGGGCCGTGGTGTCGCCCGCGGCCGGTTCCCGGGCGGTCATGGCGTGAGCCGTGGTGTCCTCCGCGGCTTCGCCCGCCTTGTCACCGGCCGGGCCGGACGCGTTTTCACCGGCCGGGCCGGAATCGGCGGGGTCCGTCACGGGTGCCCGCGTGGCGTCTCCGTGTGCGGCCCCCGGCGCCGGTGTCTCCCGCAGCGGCGTCTCCGCCGCCGGCGTCTTCGCCCCGTACGGCTCCCGGGCCGCGGGCGGGGTGAAGGGCGCGAACGGCGCGAAGTTCGGGGTGGCCCGGGTCATGCCGCGCCGTCCGGTCGCCCGTTCGGGCATCGACTTGGCCATCGTCAGCAGATCGACGCCGCGCGCGTGGGCGGCCATCAAGACGATGGCCAGCAGCGTGCCGACCACGATCGTGCCGCGGTTGATCCCCCCGGAGGCGACGTTGATGATCAGGCCGAACGCGAAGACCGCGGCGAGCAGCGCGAGCACGGTCTCGGCGTCGAACAGCCTTCGGGTCCACTGCTCCAGATGCCCGGGGGCGCCGCCCGGCCGGCGCATCAGCAGGTACGCCGCGACGTACAGCAAGACTCCGATGCCGGAGGCGAGGACCAGCACCGCGAATCCGACCCGGAAGAGCACGGGGTCCATGCCCGTGAATCTGCCGAGGCCCGCGCACACGCCCGTGATCATGCGCCCCTCGTTGGAGCGGCTCAGCGCCTTCTCCTGCGCGGGTGTGCCGGCGGGGTCGGGAGCGGGGGTCGGTGGTGCCTCGGTCATGGTCCCATCCTCGCCTCGCCCGCGGCGTCCCTGCCATCCGGGGAACCCCTGACTCGTCCCCGACTCCTCAGGGACGGCGTCAGGGCTTTCAGATGCCGAGCTTGCGCCCTATGTAGGCGACCCTGGCCGTACGATCCTCAGTCACCAGGCGGAAGTGGAGACGGCCTGCTCCCGGGGTGAATCGGGCATGCCATTCGAAAACCCTTGTCGTTCCGTCGAGATCCTCGAAGTGGCACAGTCGCTCCCGGCCTTCGAACTCCTGGCTCACCTTCGTGTGCCACAAGGGTAAGGCGGATGCACCGACGCTCCAGTCGGCGATGGATCGTTCCAATTTAAGCAGTGTGGCGACAACGGGTCTTATCCAGTCCTGCCGTAGGTTGTGGAGATCGCCCTCGACACGGGGAAGAAATGTGAGGTGAGGAAAGAAGTGCTCCCTGCTTTCCCGTGCGTTGGCAAACGCTTTGAAGTTCGTGATGGTAAGCCGGTCAATCACGGGTTAGCTCCTTCAGTAGACGGTCAACCGCGGCGAAGCGTAGTCGCACCTTCCCGATGTCACCGGTGGCCAGGGATATGGATCGTTCGAAGGCGGGCTCCTCGAGAAGCAGGGCGAGCCGTCGCAGCACCTGCTCCCGTCGTCCGCGTAGAATGTCGAGTTCGTGGTCCGTCCGCCGGGCGAGATTGACGGAGACCGCTTCGAAAAGGGCCTTGTTGATTGGCGGCCGCCGGGATTCTTTCAATTTGTATTTGCGGAAGGCGTAGTATCCGAAAATTTCGTGCGCGGCATACATGCTCCGTGTGAACTCGTTTCGCAGCCGCGATACGCCCTCATCGCCGAGCCCGTTGACTTCGTGCATCGCATCGCGGAGGAACTCGTCGAAGTCCCGTCGCAGGTAGTGCTCCGGTTCGGTGAGCCGGAAGGCGATGAAGCGAAGCACCATTTCGCGATCATCCATGCGTTCTGGGCGAACCGAGCCAAGCGTGGCCTTCTGGTATGCCTCGGATTCTGCCAGCTCCCGTAGCAGGTCCCGTACGCGACCGGGGATCAGCGCATGTCGCAGTTCCTGACGGCTCAGGGACCGTCCCCCGGTGTTGATCCGGGCGAAGATATTGAACATGACCGGCTCCGGTGTGCCCTGCCGGATGAGGTGGACCACTACTTCGGTCTCAAGCAGCCGGGTCTGGAGTCGGCCGGGAAGGTCGGAGAATCGTCTGCCCTCGTAGTCCTTTCCCAGATACTCCAAATTCTTCAAGATCAGGGGCGGCATCCCGATACTGTCCGGATCCATGCCACCGCCGCTCCTCCAGCAGTGATACGCCATACACGCATTGGCCGTTCCACAGCCGATGGCGTGATCCAACAGTATCCGTAACCATGCGTACGCGAGCGGTTCCGTGGGGGCAAACCTCCGGGTAGTACGCACGAAACACCGAAAGACGACTGACGCGCTCACCCCTGACTCGTCCCCGACTCCTCAGGGACGGCGTCAGGGCATGCCCTGATGCGCTCATGGTCTGTGACGTGTGACGATGCTTTCCGAGATGTCTGAGATGCCTAACGCCGCCGCGGCGTACCCCCGGATGGTCCGGCCGCTTTCCGGCCGGGTGGTCGCGGGCGTGGCGCAGGGCGCCGCCGCGCAGTTGCGGCTCGACCCGGTCGTGCTGCGCCTGGCGTTCGTGCTGCTCACGGTCGTGGACGGGCTGGGCCTCGTGGCGTACGCCGCGCTGTGGATGTTCACCCCGAAGGAGGAGGTGAAGGGCCGCACGCCGGCGCGGGACTGGGGCCAGCTCGCCGCGTACGGCGTGCTGTGGCTGGCGCTCGCGGGCTTCGCGTGGTTGACGGGCGCCTCCTCCGGCGGCGGGTTCGGCACCTGGTCGATCGCGGTCGGCGGCATCGGCACGCTGATCCTGTGGCAGCAGGCCGATCCGGGGCGGCGGCAGCGGTGGATGTCGGGCGCGGTCAAGCAGGTCAGCACGACCTGGGTGCGCACCGGCATCGGGGCGCTGCTCGTCATCGTGGGCGCGATCGGCTTCCTGGCCGCGAGCGGCGAGCTGGCCAAGGCGCGGACCGGGCTCGTGTTCACCGCCGTCGTGGTCGTCGGCATGCTGATGATCGCCGCGCCCTGGCTGGCCTCGCTGGTGCGGGAGCTGCAGCGGGAGCGCACCGAGCGCATCAGGCAGGAGGAGCGGGCCGAGGTGGCCGCCCACGTGCACGACTCGGTGCTGCACACGCTGACCTTGATCCAGCGCAACGCCCACGACCCGCGGGAGGTCACCCGGCTCGCCCGGTCGCAGGAGCGGGAGCTGCGTAACTGGCTCTACCAGCCCAAGCAGGACGCCGACGCCACCCTCGCCGCGGCCGTACGGCGGGTCGCGGCCGAGGAGGAGGACGCCCACGGCGTGCAGGTCGAGGTCGTCTGCGTCGGCGACTGCGAGCTGAACGAGGGGCTGGTGGCCATGCTGCACGCCACCCGGCAGGCGATCGTCAACGCGTGCAAATACAGTGGGGCCCCGGTCGTCTCCGTCTACGCCGAGGTCGAGCCCGACGAGGTGACGGTGTTCGTCCGGGACCGGGGCAAGGGCTTCGTGCTCGACGACGTTCCCGAGGACCGGATGGGCATCCGCCAGTCGATCATCGGGAGGATGGAGCGCAACGGGGGAAGCGCCCGGGTCAGGACCGAGCCCGGCGACGGAACCGAGGTCATGCTGACCATGAAGAGGGAGCGATGAAGACCGTACGCGTGCTGATCGTCGACGACCACCGGCTGTTCCGGGCCGGCGTACGGGCCGAGCTGGGGCCGTCGATCCAGGTGGTCGGTGAGGCCGAGGACGTGGACTCGGCGGTGGCGGCGATCGGCGAGCTGCAGCCCGACGTCGTGCTGCTCGACGTGCACATGCCGGGCGGCGGCGGCCAGGAGGTGCTGCGGCGCGTGCTCGGCTCGGGTTCTTCGGTGCGTTTCCTCGCGTTGTCGGTGTCGGACGCGGCCGAGGACGTCATCGGGGTCATCCGGGGCGGCGCCCGGGGCTACGTGACCAAGACGATCAGCGGCCCGGAGCTGACCGACGCGATCATCCGTGTCGCCGAGGGCGACGCGGTGTTCTCGCCGCGGCTGGCCGGGTTCGTCCTCGACGCGTTCGCCTCGACGCAGGCCCCGCCCATCGATCCGGAGCTCGACTCGCTCACCCAGCGGGAGCGCGAGGTGCTGCGGCTGATCGCCCGGGGCTACGCCTACAAGGAGATCGCCAAGGAGCTGTTCATCTCGGTGAAGACGGTCGAGACGCACGTGTCGAGCGTGCTGCGCAAGCTGCAGCTGTCCAACCGGCACGAGCTGTCGCGCTGGGCAACCGCAAGACGTCTGGTTTGACCCCGTCTGGTGTGATTGCCCCTTGACGTGCGACGCTCAGTGAATGGGGCGTGACGTACCCGCTGTCTCCTTCACCCGGGAGGACCGCCGTCGCTACCGGGACAAGGTGAAGCTGTCGCTGGACGTCCTGGCCGAGATGCTGCAGGAGTCCCGGTTCGGGTTCGACCGGCCCCAGATGGGCCTGGAGATCGAGCTGAACCTGGTCGACTCCCGGGGCGAGCCGGCGATGAAGAACGCCGAGGTCCTGGCCGCCATCGCGGAGCCCGACTGGGCGACGGAGCTGGGCCGGTTCAACGTCGAGATCAACATCCCGCCGCAGGTGCTGTCCGGTGAGGGCAGTCGCCTGCTGGAGGAGTCCGTACGGCTGCGCCTCAACCGGGCGCGGGAGCGCGCCGAGCGCGTCGGCGGGCAGCTCATGATGGTCGGCATCCTGCCGACGCTGCGCGAGGCCGACGTCGGCGAGGGGACGTTGTCGGCCGATCCCCGATACAAGCTGCTGAACGAGCAGATCTTCGCCGCCCGGGGCGAGGACCTGCACATCGTGATCGAGGGAGTGGACCGGCTCGACACCTACGCCGACAGCATCACCCCCGAGGCGGCGTGCACGAGCGTGCAGCTCCACCTGCAGGCCAGCCCGGAGACGTTCGCCGCCCACTGGAACGCGGCCCAGGTCGTCGCGGGCCCGCAGGTCGCGATCGCGGCCAACTCGCCGTTCCTGTTCGGCAAGGAGCTGTGGCGCGAGACCAGGATCAGCCTGTTCGAGCAGGCCACCGACACCCGGCCGGAGGAGCTGAAGACCCAGGGCGTACGGCCGAGGGTGTGGTTCGGGGAGCGGTGGGTCACGTCGGTGTTCGATCTGTTCGAGGAGAACGTCCGGTACTTTCCCGCGCTGCTGCCCCTGTGTGACGAGGAGGACCCGCGGCGCGTCCTCGACGAGGGCGGGGTGCCCGAGCTGCCCGAGCTGCGGCTGCTCAACGGCACCGTCTATCGCTGGAACCGGCCCGTCTACGACGTCTCCGACGGCATCCCCCACCTGCGGGTGGAGAACCGCGTGCTGCCCGCCGGGCCGACGGTCGCCGACATCGCGGCCAACGCGGCGTTCTACTACGGGCTCATGGGCGTGCTGCCGCCGGCCGAGCGGCCCATATGGACGCGCATGCCCTTCGCCGCCGCCGAGGACAACCTCCGCAACGCCGCGCGCTACGGCCTCGGCGCCCGCCTCTACTGGCCGGGCCTGGGGGAGGTGCCCGCCCATGAGCTGATCTTGCGTACGCTGCTGCCCCTGGCCCACCACGGGCTCGAGCTGTGGGAGGTCGACCCGGTCCAGCGCGACCGGCTGCTCGGCATCATCGAGCGGCGCTGCGTGACCGGCCGTACGGGGGCGGACTGGCAGGTCAGGACGGCCCGCGCGTTCGGCGGCGACCACGAGGCGCTGCGCCGCATGACCCTCCGCTACCTGGAGCACATGCACACCAACGAGCCCGTCCATACCTGGGCCATCTGACGCTCGCGCGTCCCGGCGGCGGAGAACTTTGCCGCTTAAATGGGTATTTCTATGCAAATGACCCGCCGCATTCCCCCCGTTCTTCTTCTCTTGACGCTCCTGGTCGCCTCCTGCGGCCTGGTCACCGGCTCCCCGCCCGACCGCGCCCAGCCGGGGGACGCGGCATCCGGGGGAACGCCGTGCCGGGGCACCGGCGACGACTTCCGCGGCGACGTCATGCTCGCCGAATGCCTCACCGAGTGGTTCTGGTCGCGTCGCTTCCGGGAGAGCGGCGGCACCTACCGGCCGATCACCCGCTTCGTCGCCTATCGAGGCGACGACGGCCCCGGCTGCGGCGGGGAGCCGGCCGTGCCGGAAAACGCCTTCTACTGTCCGTACGGCCACTTCATCGCCTACGACACGGACTGGCTGAAGGCGATGTACGACGAGATAGGCGACGGCGCGGTCTATGTCGTGATCCCGCATGAACTGGGGCACGCCGTGCAGGCCCAGCTCGTCGAGAACTTTCGCTTCAACGTCCAACGAGAGCTCCAGGCCGACTGCTACGCCGGCGCCTCCCTGGGCGGCCTGATCAGGTTGGGAGTGCTGGGCGCGGAGCAGGGCGACGAGGAGGAACTGCTCACCAACCTCCGCCTGGCGGGCGACCCCACCGGTGCCTGGTGGGCGCCGGACGCGCACGGCTCTCCCGCGATGCGGCAGCGATTCTTCGCCCGCGGTTACAACGAGGGGCCCGAGGCCTGCTGAGGCCGGCGGCACCGGCCGGGACCCCGCAGCCGTACGGGCGACGGCGGCACGCGGAGGGCTCTTGGGCGCGCGTGCGGGCTCGCGGCATCGGCGCCCCGTATAGTCGTCGGCGGTCGGCGGGGGATGGGGGAC
>JADGHC010000321.1 GCA_019689655.1 Microbispora sp. | reverse complement strand
ACCCACCCCGCGATCAGCCCGCCCCGGTGGAACCACCGGGTGTAGAGACCGAGGGCCACCGACGGCAGCGTCTGCAGGATGATCACGCCGCCGATCAGCTGGAGGTCGATCGAGAACTGCGGGTCGAGGAGCAGGATGCACAGCACCGCGCCGATCTTCACGACCAGCGACGCGATCTTGCTGACCCTGGCCTCCTGGGCCGCGCTGGCGTCCCGGTTGATGTACTCCTTGTAGACGTTGCGGGCGAACAGGTTGGCCGCGGCGATCGACATGATCGCGGCGGGCACGAGCGCGCCGATGCCGACGGCGGCGAAGGCGACCCCGGCGAACCAGTCGGGGAAGACGTTGTCGAACAGGTTCGGAATGATCGTGTTGTTGTCCTTGCCGATGGGCTTGACCCCCGCCGCGATGGCCATGTAGCCGAGCAGCGCGATCAGGCCGAGCAGCAGGCTGTAGGCCGGCAGCGCCGACATGTTCCGCTTGATGACGTTGCGGTTCCGCGACGCGAGGATGCCGGTGACGCTGTGCGGGTAGAGGAACAGCGCCAGCGCCGAGCCGAACGCGAGCGTGATGTACTGGAGCTGGTTGTTGGCGTTCAGCAGGATGCCGTCGCCCGGCGCCGGGGTGGCGTCGAACTTGGCCTTCGCCGCGTCGAAGATCGCCCCCCACCCGCCGAGCTTGGCCGGGATGTAGGTGATCGCGACCAGGATCACCAGGTAGATCAGCGAGTCCTTGACGAACGCGATCAGCGCGGGGGCGCGCAGCCCCGACTGGTAGGTGTAGGCCGCGAGGATCGCGAACGCGATGATCAGCGGCAGGTCGCCGCTCAGGCCCATCGTCTTCAGCACGGCCTCGATGCCGACGAGCTGCAGGGCGATGTACGGCATGGTCGCGACGATGCCGGTGATCGCCACCAGCAGCGCCAGCGTGGGGGAGCCGAAGCGCACCCGGACGAAGTCGGCCGGGGTGACGAGGTTGTGCACGTGCGAGACCGACCACAGCCGGACCAGGACGAGCATCACCAGCGGGTAGACGACCACCGTGTACGGCACGGCGTAGAAGCCCATGGCGCCCGCGCCGAAGACCAGGGCGGGCACGGCCACGAACGTGTAGGCGGTGTAGAGGTCGCCGCCCACCAGGAACCAGGTGATCCAGGAGCCGAAGCTGCGCCCGCCGAGACCCCACTCGTTGAGGGTGGCGAGGTCGTCCGGGCGGCGCCAGCGGGCGGCCACGAAGCCCAGGCCGCTCACGACCAGGAACAGGATTGTGAAGATGACGACTTCGGTGACCTTCACGAGTTCCTCCTCGTCGCACGGTAGACGATGGTGGTCGAGGCGACGCCGAGGATGATGAAGGCGAGCTGCAGCCAGTAGAACATCGGGATGCCGAACAGCCGAGGCTCGTCGGCGTTGAACAACGGGGGAATCAGCGGGATCGCGATCGGCAGCAGGAGCAGCCAGTTCAGCGGACTGCGGTCCGGATTGCGGCCGCGGTCGGGGCGGGGCGAGGTCACACGTTCTCCAATCGGACACGGACCAGGCGTGCCCGGAGGACCGTGCGGCGGACGTGGTGACGGCCGTCGCGCGGACCAGCGGGGCGGTTGTCTGCGGCAGCGTAGAGACCCCGAGGTAACAGAGATGTCACCATTCGCCGAACGGTCGTGTTAACGCGCCCAATGACCGATTTTCAGGGCACCCGGGGGAGGATCACGGCGGAGGGATGCCGGGGGTCGTGCAGGATCTCCTGGTCGGAGGCGACCATCGGGGTGCCCGCCGTCAGTGGCGCGCCCGTGCCCGGGTTGCGCGCGATGCGCGGATAGGCCCCGCTCGCCACGTGCACCCGGATGCGGTGGCCGCGGCGGAACCGGTGGCCCATCGGCCACAGGTCGATCTCCACGCGGCGCACGCCGTCCTCGTCGGCCCGCACCTGCGGGGTCAGGCGGCGCACACCCTCGCAGACGTTCAGCGACGTGCCGTCGGGGTGCACGTCGCAGACCCGGACCACGAAGTCGGTGTGCTCCCTGCTGGTGCGCGCGAACAACTCGGCGCGCACCGGGCCGATCATGTCGATGTCCCGGTCGAGCGCGTCCGAGGTGTAGACGAGCACGTCACTGCGGGCCTCCAGGCGCCGGTTGTCCCTCGGCTCGGAGTTGCCGATCAGTACCGGGCCGCCGATCACCGGCGTGGGATGCTCGGGGTCGTAGCGGTAGCGGTCCGGCTCGCCGCCCGCGGGGTTGTCCCGCGACAGGGCGAAGCCCGGCTGCAGGTGCCAGCGCTCGGGCCGCATGCCGGGCGGCGGCCAGTCCGGGTCGTCCCGCCACTCGCCCGCGCCGGTGATGTACAGCCGGACGGGGGAGGGGCGCAGCCCCGACGGATCGCCGAGCAGGTGGGCGCGGAACCAGGCCAGGGCGTCGGCGTTGGCGGCCCATCCGTGGCGGATGTCGGCGTGGTACCACGGCCCGATCGTCAGGTACGGCCGCTTCCCGGCCTTCCGCAGCGCGGCGTAGTCCTTGAGCTGCCAGGGCAGGAACACGTCGTACCAGCCGCCGGTCATCGTGACCTCGGCGCCGACCTGCTCCACCGACGCGGAGAAGTCCACCTTGTCCCAGTACGTGCAGCAAGTCTCGCCGTGGTGGGCCAGCAGTTCGCGGAAGAACGGCAGCGGCCTGCCCGCCGACAACACATCGAGCTCGGGCAGCGGGCGGCCCGACAGCACGGCCCGCCGGGTGCGCCGGGGCGCGGTCAACACGGCCACGCCGCCCAGCTTGCTCTCCAGGTGCGCGGTGAGCGTGGTCCAGACCAACGTCGATTCCAGCGCGAACGACCCCCCGACGTACGCCGCGTCGCGGAAGCACGAGGCGGTCACCTGGACGGCCATCGCCCGCAGGTCGGGGGTCTGCGCCGCGATCGCCCACTGCGTGTAGCCGAGGTAGGAGGGCCCGTGCATGGCGAAGCTGCCGCCGTACCACGACTGCGCGCGCATCCACTCGACCGTCGCCAGGCCGTCCTCTTCCTCGTGCACCAGGGGATCGAGCCGCCCGCCGGAGCCGAAGCTGCCCCGGCAGCTCTGCAGCAGCACCTGGAACCCGTGCCGGGCGAAGGTCCAGCCGTACATCCAGCCCATCACCCCGCCCCTGCCGTACGGCGTGCGGATCAGGATCGTCGGCGGGCGGTGGGCGCCGACGGGCGCGTAGTGATCGGCGAGGAGGGTCACGCCGTCCGGCATCGGCACGGGCACGTTGCGGCGGACCCGCACCCGGTGGCCCTGTGGCCCGAGCGGCCTGCGCAGCCCTCCCGGGCTCCGGCGGTACACCGGTAGGCGGGCCGGCACGTGGACCATGCCTCCTCCTTCCCCCGCGGGAGGCGAATCGCGTCGCGCCGAGAGTGAGGTTTCCCGACTAGTAACAGAATATCTATCCGGTATTCGCCGTTCCAGTCGTGCCGCGTTGCATGATCGAGCTTTCCGCCGCTACCCTTTGGACATGCGAACTCCTACACCCTCTCAGTGGTGGCGCCGCTAACAGGCGGCGTTTTCGCGTTCGCGTCGAAGTGACAGGCCGCCCCGTGAGTGGCGGCCTTCTGTATGTCCGCCCCCGGGGCATACGAAAAAAGGGGCAGGGACAGTGGAGATCAGCGGATATACCACCGCCGGCGGCATCGCGGTCGAGCGCCGGGTGCGCGATGTCACGGAAGATGCGCTCGAGGAGATCGTCACGGCGCTGGGGGAGCGGCGCGGCGGCGCCTTCTCGTCCGGCATGGACTACCCGGGCCGCTACAGCAGATGGGCGTTCGGCTACGTCGATCCCTGCCTGGAGATCGTGGCCAGGGGACGGCGGATCTCCGCCCGCGCGCTCAACGAGCGCGGCCAGGTCGTGCTGCCGGCCGTCGCCTCCTGCCTGCTCGCCGCGGGCAAGCCGGTGTCCGAGCCGACCCACGGCTACATCGAGGTGCACGTCCCCGAGTCCGAGGACCTGCTGCCCGAGGAGATGCGCAGCCGCAGGCCCACCGTCTTCACCGCGATCCGGGAGATCGTCGCGGCCTTCCGGTCCGACGACCCGCACCTCGGGCTGTACGGCGCCTTCGGCTACGACCTGGCCTTCCAGTTCGAGCCGATCCGCTACCGCCTGCCCCGGCCCGCCGACCAGCGCGACCTGGTGCTGCACCTGCCCGACCGGCTCGTCGTGATCGACCGGGTCCGGGAGACCTGCGTCGAGTACTGCTACGAGTTCACCGTGGACGGCGTGTCCACCAGCGGCCTGGAGCGCACCGGCGAGACGTTCCCCCTGGTCACGCCCGATGAAATCCCGCCGAACCCGGTCCATGGGACCTACGCCCGGGTCGTCGCGAAGGCCAAGGAGAAGTTCCAGCGCGGCGACCTGTTCGAGGTCGTGCCCGGCCAGGTCTTCCACGGCCCCTGCACCGACCCCGCCGCCTTCTACCGCTCGTTGCGCGTCGAGAATCCCGCGCCGTACGAGTTCCTGATCAACCTCGGCGACGGCGAGCACCTGGTCGGCGCCTCGCCGGAGATGTACGTCCGGGTGACCGGCGACCGGGTCGAGACCTGCCCGATCTCCGGCACCATCGCCCGCGGGGCCAACCCGGTCGAGGACGCCGAGGCCATCCGCACGCTCCTGTCCAGCGTGAAGGAGGAGTCGGAGCTCACCATGTGCACGGACGTGGACCGCAACGACAAGTCGCGGATCTGCGTGCCCGGCAGCGTACGGGTGATCGGCCGCCGTCAGATCGAGATGTACTCCCGGCTGATCCACACCGTCGACCACATCGAGGGCCGCCTGCGCCCCGAGTTCGACGCCCTCGACGCGTTCCTCACCCACATGTGGGCCGTCACCGTCACCGGCGCCCCCAAGACGTGGGCCATGCAGTTCATCGAGGACCACGAGGAGACCACCCGGCGCTGGTACGGCGGCGCCGTCGGCTACATCGGCTTCGACGGCTCGATGAACACCGGCCTGACCCTGCGCACCGCGCAGATCCGCAACGGCGTCGCCACCGTGCGGGCCGGGGCCACGCTGCTGTACGACTCCGACCCCGAGGCCGAGGAGCGGGAGACCGAGCTCAAGGCCAGCGCCCTGCTCGCCGCGCTCGCCGCGTCCGCCCGTCCCAAGGAGGAGGCGCGACTCGGGCCCCGGCCCGAGCTGCCGGGCGAGGGCCACCGCGTGCTGCTCGTGGACCACGAGGACTCCTTCGTCAACACGCTCGCCGACTACTTCCGCCAGCAGGGCGCGTCGGTGGTCACGCTGCGGCACGGCTTCCCGCTGGACAAGCTCGACGAGATCGCGCCCACGCTCGTCGTGCTGTCGCCCGGCCCCGGCTGGCCGTCCGACTTCGGCTGCTCGGCGCTGATCGAGGCGCTGTACGCCCGGAAGCTGCCGGTGTTCGGGGTGTGCCTCGGCCTGCAGGCCATGGTCGAGCACGCGGGCGGCACGCTCGAACTGCTGCCCTACCCCGAGCACGGCAAGCGCGGCCGGGTCCGCCGCGAGGGCGACAGCGCCCTGCTCGACGGGCTGCCCGACGAGTTCGTCGCGGCCCGCTACCACTCCCTGCACGCCAAGAAGCCGGGAGTCAAGGGCTTCCGGGTCACCGCGTACGCGCCGGACGGCGCGGTCATGGCGATCGAGGACGCCGAGAACCTGCGCTTCGCGGTGCAGTTCCACCCTGAGTCGATCCTGACCACGCAGGGTGGCGCCGGGGCGCGGATCATCGCCAACGTCTTGCGGCTTTGCCCGCGCCATGACTGAGCAAAAGGCCGGGCAAGGCGGCGACGGCACGGCGGGGGATCCGTAGAGTCCTCTGCCGTGCCGGAGCCGAGACACCACGATCTGCCTCCCGTCGCCCTTCCCGACGCCGTGCGCGCGGCCCTGCTCGCGCCCGTGATCGACCAGCACTGCCACGGCGTACGCCGCGACGACACCACCAGGTCGGGATTCGAGCAGCTCATCGGTGAGGGCGGCACGCCGGCGCCGCCCGGGACCACGCGCTTCGACACCCCGGTGGGCGCGGCGATCCGCCGCTGGTGCGCGCCGGTCCTCGGCCTGGAACCGCACGCCTCGGCCACCGTCTACCTGTCGCGCCGCGCCGAGCTCGGCGCCGCCGAGGTCAACCGGCGGCTGCTGCGCGGGGCCGGGGTGTCGGCCTACCTGGTCGACAGCGGGTCCGACCTCCCCGCGCTGCTCTCGCCCGCCGAGATGGGGCGGGTCGGCGCGGCCGCCGCCGACGAGATCGTCCGGCTGGAGCAGGTCGAGCGGGACGTCGCCGAGGTGGGGCTGCCCGCCGCGGACTACGCCGGGATGCTGCGGGACGAGCTGGCCGCCCGCGCGGCCCGCGCCGCCGCGCTCAAGTCGGTCGCGGCGCACCGCTGCGGCCTCGGCGCCGACCCATCCCGGCCGTCGCGGGGCAGCGTCATCGCGGCGGCCGGCCGCAGGCTCGCCGACCCCAAGTCCCGCCTGGACGACCCCGTCCTCGTACGGCACCTGCTCTGGACGGCGGTCGACGTGGCCAGGGAGCGGGGCCTGCCGCTGCAGCTCCACTGCGGCCTGTCCGGCTGGGGCCCGCCGGGCGGCGGCCCGGGCGTCCCGGGGACCGCGGCCCCCGGGGACACCGGCCTCGCCGCCGACCCCATCCGGTTGCTCGGGTTCGTGCGCGCGCTCGCCCCCCTCGGCGTGCCGGTGGTCCTGCTGAACTGCTATCCCTACCACCGCCAGGCGGCGTACCTGGCGGGCGCCTTCCCGCACGTGTACGTGGACGCCGGGCCCGCCGTCGCCCACACCGCCGCCGGCTCCGTCCACGTCCTGCGCGAGCTGATGGAACTCGTCCCGTTCCACAAGCAGATGTACGGCTCGGGCTGCCACGGCGC
The DNA here is from genome assembly GCA_019689655.1 of Microbispora sp. Taxonomy (GTDB): domain Bacteria; phylum Actinomycetota; class Actinomycetes; order Streptosporangiales; family Streptosporangiaceae; genus Microbispora. The sequence goes on along the minus strand of JADGHC010000321.1, from coordinate 231 downwards.
CGCCGAGCTGTGCTTTCTGGCCGCGCTGTGCCACCGCCGGGCCCTGGCCCGCGTGCTCGCCGACCGGATCGCCGAGGGCGAGTGGAGCCCGGCCGACGCCGCCCGCATCGCCCACATGATCGGATCGGGCAACGCCCGCCGCGTCTACCGGCTGTGACCGGCCGTGGCCGCCGCGCCCCCGCCCCCGGGCCGGGGGCGGGCGGGGGGCGGGGGGGTTTTAAACAATCCCCG
>JADGHC010000320.1 GCA_019689655.1 Microbispora sp. | reverse complement strand
CGCCGGCGGTTCTTGGTGGCCGGCCGCCGCCCGGGTGCGGCCGGCGCGGATCACGCGGCCGGGATCACCGGGCCGGGATCACCGGGTCGGGCTCACGGGGCCGGGCTCAGGGGTCACGCCGCCTGCCGTACCGACATCACGGCCCACGGCGCGAGCTCGACGTCGAGGTCGAGAACGCCGGTGTCGGGCACGGTGAGCGTGAACCTGAGCAGCGAGTCGGCGACCTTGCGCAGGTGCTCGCTCTCTGCCCGGGACGGGTTCAGGGGAGACCCGAGCCGATGCCACGCCTCGGCGACGTTCCCGTGCGCCCAGTCCACGATCTCGACGAGGAACACGGTGCCCGGCTCGAGTCCTTCGATCGAGTGCCGGATCCTCCTGCTCGGCCCGACTTCGGCCAGCTCGCGCGTCTCGGCGTACGAGCTGCGCGCCCGGACGCCGCGCAAGGCCATGTCCTCCGGGTAGTTGAAGAACACCGCCGACACCGCCGAGGTCCGGCTGTCCCGGGTCACGACCCCGTCGGGCGTCGCGAGCAGCAGCCGGTCGCCGAGCCGTGCCAGCATCGTGAATGCGTGGAACGTGGGCTTGTGGATGCCGGCCTCGTTGACCAGGCCGAATCCGCCGTGGAAGGGCCCGATCCCGGCTCCGCCCTCCTCGAACACGTCGGTGAAGGTCCAGTAGGAGATCGAGTCCGCGAGGGTGGCGCACCGCAGGTACGCCCGCGTGATGTAGGTCGCCGCGAACAGCGTGTCGTGGATGAAGTCACGGGACGACGGCGACGTGGACCACTCCGTGATGTGGATCTCCGCATCGGGGTAGGGGCTGTTGCTCACGAGCTTGCGGAGCAGGGTCAGGTCGTCGTACGTCGCGTCGGCATAGCGGGTGATGTGCACCGCCTCGCCGTCGGCGGCGAAGGCGAAGTCGGTGGGGTAGGTGTGCGTCGAGATGAAGTCGATCGGAAGCCCGCGCTCGGCGCACCAGGTGATGAACTCCTCGATCCACACCGGGCGCCAGTCGAGCGCGTCGACGTCGGCAGCCACGGCCGTCTCGTGCGTCGCGGCGCGGTTTTCGACCTCGCCCTTGTAGCGGTCGTCGGGCACGAAGACGCTCGTCGCGGGCCCGCCCACCTTCAACTCGGGGTCGATCTTCTTGATCGCCGTCACGGTCTGCGCGTACAGCTCGAAGTACTCGGTCTTCGTCCCGGTCCAGAAGTGGGGCACCAGGTTCGGCTCGTTCCACACCTCGAACCGCCACTTCCGCACCTCGTCGAGGCCGTACCGGTCGATCCAGTGCTCGACCGTCCGCGTGACCAGCTCGACCCAGCGCGCCATGTCCTTCGGCGGGCTGCAGTGGGCTCCCCACCAGAACACCGTCTCCGTCTTCGTCGCCAGCTCGCGCGGCATGAAGCCCAGCTCGACGAACGGACGGGCGCCGCATTCCAGGATGAAGTCGAACACCTTGTCCACGTAGCTGAACGTGTAGACGGGCGAGGGGAGCGGCGCGTCCGGCCCGAAGCCGCCGCCGTAGCTCTCCCGATACACGAACATGTCGTCGTGAAAGACGCCGTGGAAGCGGATGTATTCGAACCCGCATGCCTCGACGACCTCGGCGAACTGCCGTTGCCAGTCCGCGCGCAGCGCCTCGTTCGCCCGCCCGGCGCCCACGCACTTGCTCCAGACGTGCGGGAACGCGCTCTCGTGGCACGGCTTGCCGTCGATACGCAACCGGGACTCGGACACACCGTCGCTCGTCATGTCTCTCTTCTTCTTCGCAGGTTATTTACGGATAGTCAGCCTTTGACGGCGCCCAGTGACAGACCCGATTGCCAGTACCGCTGCAGGCCGAGGAACGCGATGATCAACGGGATGATCGTCAGCAGCGCCGAGGTGATCACGAGGTTCTGGACGAGGGCGCCGTTCCCGGCCGTCGAGCCCAGTTTGTTCCACTGGTTGATGCCGACGGTCAGCGGATACCAGGCGGGATCCTTCAGCATGATCAGCGGCAGGAAGTAGTTGTTCCAGATCGATACGAACGAAAAGAGCAGGACCGTCACGCTCGCCGGGGCGAGCAGCGGGAGCGCGATCCGGAGGAAGGTCCGCAGCTCCCCGGCCCCGTCGATCTTCGCGGCCTCGAGCAGGCCGCTCGGCACGGCTTCGGCGGTGAACACCCACATCAGGTAGAGCCCGAACGGGTTGATGAACGACGGGAGGAGGATCGCCCACGGGGTGTTGGTCAGGCCGAGCCGCGCGAACAGCAGGAACTGCGGGATCGCCAGGGCGATGCCGGGCACCGAGATCGATCCCAGGACGACGAACAGGAACACCCGCTTGCCCCTGAAGTCGAGCTTCGCCAGGGCGTACCCGCCGAGGGCGGCCAGGAAGGTCGACACGGTCGCGCCCACGACCACGTAGAGGAGGGTGTTGACGAGCCAGCGCGAGAAGATCCCGTCCTGGTAGCGGAACACCTCCACGATGTTGTCCCAGAGGGCGAACTTCCGGCCGGGCGCGAGCCCGAACGTCGAGACGAAGTCGGCCTGGGACTTGGTCGCGTTGATGACGAGCCACGCGAGCGGCAGCAGGCAATAGAAGGCGAACAGGGCGGTCATCACGGTGACGGTCGCGCTCTTTTTGGGGTTGTCCACCGTGTAGAGCCGGCCGGCTTTCCCGCCCGCGGCCCGCGGGCTACTGGTCGGATGCATTCCTCAGCCCTCTGATCTGGACGGCGTAGGCGACGGCGATCGTGATCGCCGCCATGACGAGCGCGAGCGCTGCCGCATAGCCCTGCTGCGACCCGGTGAACGCCAGGTTGTACGCGTACAGGTTGGGCGTGTAGTAGGTCGTGACGCCGCTGTTGGCCACCATGGTGGGCAGGATCTGCGGTTCGTTGAACATCTGGAACGTGCCGATGATCGAGAAGATGATCGTGACGACCAGCGAACCGCGCAGGGCCGGCAGCTTGATCGCGCGGATGATCTGGAACTCGTTCGCCCCGTCGATCGCGGCCGCCTCGTACAGCTCGCGCGGGACGGCTTTGAGCGCGGAGTAGAAGATCAGCATGTTGAAGCCGGTGAAGGCCCACGTCACCATCAGCCCGATGGAGATGAGCGTGTTTCCCGGCGCGAAGGGGTCGAGGTCGGTGCCCAGGGCGTGGTTGAGGCTGCCGAACAGGCCGTACTTGACGCCGAGCAGGAACCCCCACATGAGGGTCGACACGATCGCCGGCACCGCGTACGGCAGGAAGATCGTCGCCCGGAAGAACCGGATGCCGTGCACGCGCCTGGAGTCCAGCGCCAGCGCGAGCGCCATGGCGAAAAGCAGCATGATCGGCACCTGGACGAGGGTGAACCGGAAGACGCGGCCCACCCCGTCCCAGAACTGCGGATCACGGAAAAGCTTGCCGTAGTTGGCGAACCCGACGAACGTGGTGCCCCCGAGGAGCCGCTCCTGGAAGAGGCTGAGGAAGGCGGCGTACAGGATGGGCACGATGAACACGAGCGCGAACAGCGCGCCGAACGGCGCGATGAACGCCAGCCCGGCCCGTGACCTGCGGCGCTTGCGGGCCGGGGCCGGATCACGCGCCGCGTCCGGCGACGACGTGGCCGGAGGGGTGACGTCCGATCGACGTGCCAGGTCCATTCCGTGTTCCTTCCGTCGCGTTGCCCGGCCCGCTTGCCCGCGTGCCGCCGCACGAAGACTTCGGCGTCAGTCCACCTGGAAGCCCTGCTCGTTGCCGTACTGGATGCAGCGCTGCTTCCACTGCTCGAGGATCTGGGCGAGCGAGACCTTGCCCGAGGTGTAGTACGGTGACGCGATGTCGCCGTAGATCGAGCGCGCCCACTCGAAGAACGGCGGATACTGCCAGCCGCTCCCGACGATCTCCGAGGCCTCGGCCAGCACGGCGCCGACCTTCTGACCGCCGAAGTAGTCGACGGCCTTGTTCCGGAACGCCTCGCTGTCCAGCACCGACTTGTTCGGCACGAAGGCTCCCGCGTCGACGCGGGTCTGCAGACCGGCGCCGTGGGTGAAGTACTCGAGGAACTTGAACGCCGCCTCCTTGTGGGGAGCCGCGGCCGGGATGCCGAAGGAGCTTCCGCCGTTCTCCGCGCCGACCTTGTCTCCCTGCTCCCACTGCGGCATCAGGGCGACCCGGAAGTCGCCGGCGGCCTTCGGCGCGCGCTCGGGCAGCGTCGAGGTCAGCCAGCCGCCCATGGTCTGGGTGGCGAGGCTGCCGTCGTTGAGCGTCCGGTTCCAGTCGTCGGACCAGCCCGTGACCTTGGTGTTGACCAGGCCCTCGTCGAGCATCTTCTGCCAGAAGGCGACGGCCTTGGTGGTGCCCTCGTCGGTGAAGTCGATGTGCACCTTGTTGCCGTCCACCTTGAACGGCCGGCCGCCGGCCTGCCAGATGAGCGAGAGCAGGAAGAAGATGTCTCCGGTGTCCTGCGCGATGTAGTGGTCGCCGCCGAGCGCGTGGACCTTCTTGGCCGCCTCGTAGTACTCGTCCCACGTGGCCGGGGGCTTGTCCACGCCGGCCTTCTTGAGCGTGGCGGCGTTGTAGAACATCGCCGACGGCCCGTAATCGGACGGCAGCGCGTAGACCTTGCCGTTCACCGTCACGTCGCCCCAGGCGGCCGGGACGTAGTCGTCCTTGAGCTTGTCGGCGCCGAACTCGCCGAGATCGGCGAGCTTGCCGGGGATGGCGAAGTAGGGCACCGCGAAGTACTCGAACATCACGAGGTCGGGTACGCCGGAACCGGCCTGGATGGCGTTGTCGAGCGCCTTGTACTCGTCCTGCGATGACCCCGCGTTGACGACCTCGACCTTGATGTTCGGGTTCGCGGCCTGGAAGCCGGGGACGGCCTTTTCGACCGTGCCGTCCCAGCTCCAGACCGTGATCTTCACTTGTTCGTCGCCGCCGCCGGCGTCGCCGCCCCCGTTCGCGCCGCCCGAGCATGCGGCCAGCCCGAACATCGGCACGAGTGCCGCGCAGAGGAGTCGTACCTTCCGGGAGAGCCGCACGCGTCTCCTCTCATCCTGAGGATTCGCTGCGAAAATGTTTCGCAACATATTCGTACGCCAGGGACATTAAGGGCGTGCCCGCGGGGTGTCAATGGGTGGAGCTGGGCACGCGGCCGGCGAAGATCATTGATAGATTCGAAACAATTTCGAAGGTCCGGAAGGAGCCCGATGGTACGGCGAGGTCGCTCCGAGCGAGCCACCCTGGCGGATGTCGCCCGACTGGCCGGCGTCTCGCCGACGACCGCGTCGAAGGTCCTCAACGGGCGCAGCGACGTCGGGCCGAAAACACGTGAGCGTGTCCTCGAGGTGATGGCCGAGATCGGCTACAAGCCGACGGCGGCGCGTCACGAGCGGAACCGGGACCGCGCCCTCGTCGTCATGCTCGACTTCGTGGAGTCCCGCTACGCCGGGACGGTGCTCCAGGGGATACTCCTGGCCGCGACCTCCGCACGGGCCGAGCTCGTCCTCCGCCTGCCGCCCGGCGGGCGGATCGGCACGAGCCGTACGGCGGCGGGCGCCTGGATCGAAGAGATGAAGGAGTCCGGCGTCGCCGGCCTCATCGCGCTCGCCGTCGCCGTGCCCGACGCGGTGCTCCTCGCCGCGGAGGATCTCGAGATGCCCGTGGTGGCGATCGACCCGATCGACACGACCGAATCACGGGTGGTCAGCATCGGCTCCACCAACTGGGCGGGTGGCCGTTCGGCGACCGAGCATCTCATCAAGCTCGGCCACCGCAGGATCGCCTGGATCGGCGGGCCGCCCGGCTCCGCTCCCTCGATGGAACGCTTCCACGGTTACCAGGCCGCGCTCGATTCCGCCGGCCTCACCCCGGACCGCGCGCTGATCCGTCACGAGGCGTTCTCCGTCGAGGCGGGCCTGCGGCACGGCCGTGACATGCTCGCGCTCGGCGAACGGCCGACCGCGATCGTCGCGGGCAACGACGAGATCGCCGTCGGCGTCCTCGCCGCGGCCAAGGAGGCGGGCATCGGCGTACCGGACGAGCTGTCGGTCACCGGGTTCGACGACACCCCGCAGACCGAGTGGACGACGCCCCGGCTCACGTCCGTACGGCAGCCTCTTGTCGGCATGGGCCGGATGGCCGTCGAGACCGTCCTCGGCATGGCGGACGGCGTCCAGCCCGCCTCCCGGCACCTGCAGCTGGCGACGACCCTCAGCGTCCGCGACTCGACGGGCCCGGCCCCCGCTGTCCCGCCGCGGCGCGCCGCGCCGTCCGGCCCCTGACGAGCAGCGGCGCGAGCAGGCCCACGAGGACGGCGATGGTCACGCCGGTGCCGAGCAGCGCCCCCAGCCGCTGGTCGGCCGCCCGGTCCGGCGCCCACGGCAGGCTCAGCGCCGCGTACCACTCCGGTGCCTGCGGCGGCCCCGTCAGCACCACCAGGCCCGCCCATGCGCGTACGGCGATCGCCCCGGCGAGCATCCAGGCCCGCACCTGCGGCCGGAACGCGTGGGGGAGCGGGTCCACACCGGCCGCCACCACGAGGAACACCACCGCGGTGATCGTCACCGCCGCCTGCGCGGCCAGCCGCAGGGCCAGGCTCGGCTGCGCGTCCCCGAACAGACCCGTCAGGTAGAGCACCGGGTGCGGCAGCGCGTACAGAACCAGGGCCGTCACCGGGTGGGAGAGCGCCCGGCCGATCGGGCCGCTCACGGGCTCGGCTCCCGGGCGGGCCAGCCGCCACAGCGTCAGCGGGGCGCCGAACGCGAGCAGGACCGGGCCCACGGCGCCGAGCAGCGCGTACTGCACCGCATGCGCCGAGAACACCGCGGGCGCGTACGCCGCCACGCCGCCCGACGTCGCGTAGCCGAGCACGGCCAGACCGGCCAGCCAGGACACGGTCCGGCCCACCGGCCACCGCTCGCCGTCCCCCGCACGCGCGGCACGGGACAGCCGCCGTACGCCGGATAGGTACGCGGCCGCGGCGGCGGCCAGCAGAAGAAGCGCGATCGGGTCGGGACGGACCTCGGTGACGAGCGCGCCGGGGGTGAGGGGCGGCAGGGCGTACCCCAGGGCGTCGTGCTGATGCGGGCCCGCCTGCGTGGGCGGGGGTGCCGTGCGTCCCAGCGCCACGGCCAGGCCCAGGGT
>JADGHC010000319.1 GCA_019689655.1 Microbispora sp. | reverse complement strand
TGTCCCGGCCCGGCGGGCGGGCACCGGCCGCGGGACGCGGTATCAGGAGGCGGCGGCGATGGTGTTCTGCGCGGCGGGCGCGGCCGGCGCGACGGCGCCGTTCGGGCTCGCGCCGTCCTTCGCCGCGGGGCTGCCGCCGGCCAGCAGGGCGCGGGCCAGGCCCAGCCCGGCGCCGCCCAGCGTCAGCGCCTTGGCGAGCATCTCCTCGATGCCCTGGGCGCCGTTGAGCACCACCATGTGGTCGACGTTGCCGAACGCCTTCGCGCCGGCCTCCACGATCTGCGGCCAGTTCTCGGCGAGCTGCTGGGCGATGACGGCCTCCTGGTTCTCCCGCAGCGCCTCCGAGCGGGCCCTGATCGCCTCGGCCTCGGCCAGGCCGCGCGCCTTGGCCGCCTCCGCCTCCGCGAGGCCCTTGGCCTTGGCCGCCTCGGCCTCCGCGAGACCCCTGGCCTTGGCGGCTTCGGCCTCGCTGAGGCCGGTCGCCTTGGTCGCCGCCGCGGCGGCCTCACCACGCAGCCGCACCGCCTCGGCCTCGGCCGCCGCCGCCTGCTTGACCTGGGACGCCTGGGCCGCGGCGCGCAGCTCGGTCTCCCTGGCCTCCGCCTCCGCCCGGGCGATGCGCGCGTCACGCTCGGCCTGGGACAGCGTCACGGTCTCGTACGCCTTGGCGTCGGCGGGCTTGCGGATCTGCGACTGCAGCCGCTGCTCGGCGAGCTGGGCCTCCAGCTCGGCGGTCTTGGTCTCCTGGACGACGACCTCCTGGCGCGCGGTGGCCTCCGACAGCGGGCCGGCCTGCCGGGCCTTGGCCGCCGCCTGGTCCACCTCCGCCTGGTAGCCGGCCTGCTGGATCTGTGAGTCGCGGACGGCGGCGGCCTTCTTGGCGGCCGCGATCTGCTCGGCCTCGGTGGCCTCCTGGTCGCGCTGCGCCTCGGCGATGCGGGCGGCGGCGGCGATCCTCGCGGCGTGCGGCTTGCCGAGATTGGCGATGTAGCCGGTCTCGTCCTCGATCTCCTGGATCTGCAGCGAGTCGACCACCAGGCCGAGCTTGCTCATCTCGTCGGCCGCGGAGCTGCGGGTCTCGCTGGTGAGCCGCTCACGGTTCAGGATGAGATCCTCGACGGTCAGGTTGCCGATGATCGAACGCAGGTGGCCGGTGAACAGCTCGTGGATGGCGCCGTTCATCGAGTCCTGCTGGTCGAGGAAGCGCCGGGCGGCGTTGGCGATGCTGGTGAAGTCGTCGCCCACCTTGTAGATGACCACGCCGCGCACCTGGACCGGGATGCCCTGCTGGGTCACGCAGTTGACCTGCAGGTTCGCGGCCCGGCTGTCGAGCCGCAGCCGCCGGGCGGTCTGGAAGCCGGGCAGTACGGCGGTGCCCTTACCGGTGACGATTTTGAAGCCGAGGCTGTCGGCCAGCTCGTTCTTCGAGTGGGCGCCGAGGCCCGAGATGATGAGCGCCTCGTTGGGCTCGGCCACCCTCCAGATGGCCTTGAACAACAAGATGAGGACGATGAGGACGACTACGGCCACACCGCCCACGACCAGGATCTCCGGGGACATGGGAGCCTCCTTGTAGTGGGGGGAGAAGGGAGAAAGAGCGAATCAGACGACCGCGCGGGCGACGTAGACGGTGCGCGGGGGCGAGTACTCCACGACGACGACGATCGATCCCACCGGGATCTCCTCGTCCGGGACGCTCGGATAGGCGTAGAACGCCTCGACACCCCCGCGGATGGGCACCAGCACCTCGCCGACAAGGCCAGGGCCGATCTTGCCCGTCACCCTGCCCTGTCTGCCGACCACCCGCGTCACCCCGTCGTTCTCACCACTCGTGGCTGCACCGCGAATGCGCACGTTACCCCGTATCACCGTGCGGCGGCAGAGCAGTTTTCGGTACCCCGCCCCGCCGGCGGCGCGACTCGCCGTACTTCGCATCACTGTGCAGAACGGGAAGGCAACGCACGGAGTTCCGCTTCCGCCGGCGCCGGGACCCTCGAGACCGCCGAGGGCATGCGCCTCACCACAAAAGCGAAATTCTGGACAAATAGCCGATAACGGCTATGGAGTGTCCGATACGGAACATATGGCCGAGACCCGGCGCTCTGCCGGGCGGACAGACCGGCGCCCCGCTCGAGGCCGGTGACGCGCCTCAGGCGGACAGGCCGGTGGCGGCGAGGCTCGCGTCCCACAAAGCGGCGGCGAGCGCGGGGTCGGACATCCTCTTCGGCGCCCGGGCGGGGGCGTTCTTCACGAAGTACCGGCCCGGGTGCGTGACGCCGTCGGAGTGCGTGGCGAGGTGGACGATACGCGCGGCTCCGGCCTCCGGCGGCTCGCCCATGCCGGGGAGGTGCCACACCAGCTTCATGAAGAACGTGCCCTCCGCGAACCCGGTCTTGAGCACCCCGGGGTGGAGGCACGTGGCGGCCAGGCCGCGCTCGGCGAGCGACACGGTGAACAACGCGTTGGCCTGCTTGGTGTCGCCGTACTGCAGCCAGCCGTTCCAGCGCCGGCGCTCCCTGGACAGGTCGGCGGGGTCGAGGCGGCCCGACTTGGCGGCCCGGGACGAGGTGGTCACGATCCGGGCGGACGACGCGGCGAGCCGGTCGAGGAGCAGGTTCGTCAGCAGGAACGGCGCCAGGTGGTTGACCTGCATCATCAGCTCGTTGCCGTCCACCGTCGTGCGGCGGTCGGGCGTCATGACGCCGGCGTTGTTGATCAACACGTCAATGCGCTCGTACCGCGCCAGCAGCTCCGCCGCCAGCCTGCGCACCTGGTCCAGGGAGGAGAAGTCCGCGAGGAACGTGTCGGGACGGCTGCCCCCCGCCTGCTCCACCCGCTCCGCGACGGCACGCAGCTTCTCGGGGGTACGCCCGACGAGCGCGATTTGGTGGCCCCTCCGGGCGAGCTCAAGCGCGGAAGCTGCGCCGATTCCGGCACCGGCCCCAGTGATCACAGTAATCATCAGATCCTCCCACTGCGCCAGAACTGTATCGGTGCTAGCCTTCTGTGCGATCTTCCGGAGGTGCATTCCCCCATAAATGCGGCGCGAGCCTCCAGCAATGCAGGAGTGGCGATGGGTTCGAGAAACCGGTCGATTCGGTTCAAGATCTTCTTGTTGCTGCTCCTTCCGCTGCTCATGCTGAGCGCGATGTGGGGATTTGCCCTGAAGCTCACGGTTGGCGACGGCCTCGTTCTCCTGCGTTCCAAGACGCTGTACGACACCATCGGAGTGACCTCCACCGATCTGGGTATCCAAATCCAGGCCGAACGCGCGCTGACCTCCGGCGTCCTGAGCAGCGGCCGGACGACGTCCGCCGCCCTCACCGCCCAGCAGGCCAAGACCACCGCCGCCCTGGACAAGTTCAAAAAGGCCGCCGCCGACGACGCGACCCGCGCCGCCATGAGCGACGAGCTCGTCACCCCCCTCGAGACCCTGCTGTCCTCTCTCAAGCGCCTGCCCTCGATCCGGGAGAGCGTCGCGCTCGGCAGGGCCGACCGGCTGACCGCGATCAACGGGTACAACGCGATCATGGACGACCTGTTCGCGCTGTACGAACGGCTCGTCTCGGTCCCCGATCTGGCCACCTACCAGCAGGCGAGCGCCATGCAGGGGATGGGCAACGCGCACGAGCTGATCACTCGTGAGGACGCTCTCATCCGCGGCGCGCTCGCCAGCGGCACGATGACCGCCGACGAGCAGAACGCCTTCAGCGAGTGGGTGGCGGACCGGCGGTTCCTCTACAGCAAGAACCGGCCGATCCTCACCGGGGAGATGCGGGCGCCGTACGAGCAGGTGCTCACCTCGCCGCTGTTCGACCAGTTCACCGACCTGGAGAACCAGATCGTCAACCAGGTGCGCTCCGGCGGGCCGCTCCCCCCTGACGCCGAGAAGTGGTCGTCGACCGTCGACCAGCTCATCATGCGGCTCGACTCGGCCCGGGCGAAGGCGACGGACGCGCTCACCGCCACCGCCACGTCGGTCGCCACCGGCATCATCCTCCGCATCGTGATCGCCGGCGGCCTCGGCCTCGTGGTGATCATCGCGACGATCGTCTTCTCCGTCCGGTTCGGCCGTCGTCTCGCCCGCGACCTGGCCGGGCTGCGCGACGCCGCGCTCGAGCTCGCCGACGTACGGCTGCCGCAGGTCGTCGAGAAGCTGCGGCGCGGCGACGAGGTGGACGTCGAGGCCGAGGCGCCTCCGATCAAGGCGACGGGGTCCAACGAGGTCGAGGACGTCGCGCACGCGTTCGCCTCCGTCCAGCGCACCGCCGTGGAGGCCGCCGTCGGCCAGGCCGCCCTCCGCCGCGGCGTCAACCAGGTCTTCCTCAACCTGGCCCGCCGCAAGCAGACCCTGCTGCACCGCCAGCTCACGCTGCTCGACGCGATGCAGCGCCGCACCGAGGACCCGGAGAGCCTGGAGGACCTCTTCCGGCTCGACCACCTGACCACCCGCATGCGCCGTCACGCGGAGAGCCTGATCATCCTGTCCGGCGCCCAGCCCGGACGGTCGTGGCGCAAGCCGGTGCCGGTCATCGACGTGGTCCGCGCGGCGATCTCCGAGGTCGAGGACTACACCCGCATCGCGATGGCCCCGATGCCGGAGGCCGCCATCGCCGGCGCGACCGTGGCCGACGTGGTGCACCTGATCGCCGAGCTGCTGGAGAACGCCACGATCTTCTCGCCCCCGCAGACGAAGGTCGACGTGCGCGCGGAGATCGTCGCCAACGGGCTCGCCCTGGAGATCGAGGACCGTGGTCTCGGCCTGAAGCCCGAGGAGTACGCCGAGATCAACGCACGGCTGGCCGACCCGCCGGAGTTCGACCTCGCCGACAGCGACCGGCTCGGGCTCTTCGTCGTCGGCCAGCTCGCCGCCCGGCACGAGATCAGCGTCATCTTGCGGAACTCGCCGTACGGCGGGACGACCGCGATCGTGCTCATCCCCCGGGCACTGATCGTGCAGGAAGCCTCCCCCGCCGCGCTCTCGGGCCCGGCCTCCCGGGGCACCCATGTCAAGCCGGCGCTGGCGGCGGGCGGCAGCGACACCGACATCTCGCTCAGCGACAAGCTTCAGGCCGACCTGCGGCTGGGCCGCCGGGCCGCCGCCGAAGCCCGCCGTGAGATCCCGGCGGCCGCCGGGAAGGCCGAGGAGCGCGGGAAGGCCGAGGACCAAAAGGAGCGTACGGACGCGCCCGAGCCGGCCCCGTCGCTCTTCACGCCGGCCTCCCGGCGCACCGAGGCCGCGGCTTCCGCCACGCGTGACGACCTGTCCCCGCGGCCCCTCGGCTCCGCGCGCCCGGACTCCGCGCCGAGCTCCGCTCCGGACTCCGGCCCGAGCTCCGTTCCGGCCTCTTCCGAGCCGGCGACCGCCGGCGCGGCGGTGGCGGCGAGCGGCCTGGCCCAGCGGACGAGCACACGGAGAGGTCCCATCACCAACGGGACCCACGCGGGACTGCCGCGCCGGATCCGCCAGGCCAGCCTCGCCCCGCAGCTTCGTGCCCAGTCGCAGGCGCAGTCCTCGCGGCGGCCGCCGCTGTCCGCCCCGGTGGTGGAGGAGCGGTCGCCCGAGGAGGCCAGGGCGATGTTCAGCGCGATCCAGCGTGGCGCGCTGCGGGGCAGGGAGGACTCCGATCAGCCGGGTGGGGCCGTACCCGGTGACCACGTACACAACACGCACGGCGAGAAGGGTGACGAATGACCGGCAAAGCGACGTCGACCGGCGAACTGAACTGGCTGCTCGACGATCTCATCAGCAGGGTCGCCGCCGTCCGCCAGGCTGTGATCCTCTCCACCGACGGTCTGGTCGTCGGGGCCTCCCAGGGGCTGAGCCGGGAGGACGCGGAGCATCTGTCCGCGGTCGCGGCCGGGTTCCAGAGCCTGGCACGCGGCGCCGGACGGCACTTCGGCGGGGGCGAGGTCAGGCAGACCATCGTGGAGATGGAGGCCGCGTTCCTGTTCGTCACGGCCGCCGGTCAGGGCACCTGCCTCGCCGTCCTGGCCGCCTCCGACGCCGACGTGGGGCACATCGCCTACGAGATGGCGATGCTGGTCAAGCGGGTGGGACAGCACATCACCACCAACCCGCGCCGGATCTCCCCGTGAGATTGGTGGCCACATGACGGGACCCCAGTGGATGGACGAGGAGGCCGGGCCGTTGGTCCGGCCCTACGCGCTGACGGGGGGCCGCGCGCGGCACTCCGGGGCCAAGCTCGACCTGATCACCATGGTGACCGCCACCGGTTCACCTGGGGACGCCCCCGGCATTGGCCCCGAGCAGCGGCGGATCCTCGAGATCGCGCGTAGCGGTGCCTCGGTGGCGGACATCGCGTCCGAGATCGACCTACCGCTGGGTGTGGTCCGCGTCCTGATCGGGGATCTGCACGACCTCGGGCTCGTCGACGTACGGGCTCCGGGCAAGGTGGCGCCGCTGCCAAGCGAGCGCATTCTCAAGGAAGTGATCAATGGCCTTCGCGCCCTCTGAGGAGCCGGTCGCCCTCAAGATATTGGTGGCCGGCGGCTTCGGCGTCGGCAAGACCACGCTGGTCGGCGCGATCAGCGAGATTCGACCCCTGCGCACCGAAGAGGTGCTGTCCGATCGCGGCGTCGGCATCGATGACACCGACGGCGTGGAAGGTAAGACGACCACGACCGTGGCCATGGACTTCGGCCGCATCACCATCCGGGAAGGGCTCGTGGTCTACCTGTTCGGCACCCCCGGGCAGGAGCGCTTCTGGTTCATGTGGGACGAGCTGTCCTACGGTGCTCTCGGGGCGGTCGTGCTTGCCGACACCCGCAGGCTGACCGACTGTTTTCCGTCCATCGACTACTTCGAGCAGCGCGGCACGCCGTTCATCGTCGCGGTCAACTGCTTCGACGGCGCCGAGCGGCACGAGCCCGAGGACGTGCGGATCGCCCTCGACCTCGACCCGGACGTCCCCGTCCTGCTCTGCGACGTACGACGCCGCGCCTCGGCCAAGGTCGTGCTCGTCACGCTCGTGGAGCACGCGCTCAAGATGCTGACGGCCGCCCAGCGGTAGCGCCGGGGGGCCCCCCGCCCCCCCCGGCCCCCGCCCGCCCCCCCCCCCCCACCCCAGCGGGGGGGGGGGGGGGTGTGGGATAAA
>JADGHC010000318.1 GCA_019689655.1 Microbispora sp. | reverse complement strand
TGATGGCGTAGAGCCGGTATGCGGTGTGGGTGATCTTGGGGTGAAGGGTGATCCAGTCGGGGATGGGGGTGCCCGGCTGGGGGGAAGAGTGAGGGTCGTGCCCGAGCTTGGGCACGACGGGGTTAGGCTTATGCATAGCCTGCCTCCTGGGGTAGTCAGGTAGGTGGGTCAGAGCCCGTCGTGGTGTTGGCAGCACCTGGCGGGCTCGCTCGTTTTATGCGGTTGTGGCCTCCAGTTTACCCGTTCACCAGCCGAAAGCCCCCGCCCGCATGGGGCGGGGGCTCACTTCGCTACCCTCGAACGAGGGCCGCCCTGACACCGACAGGGCGGCCCCTCACGCTTAGTAGGAGACGACGACCCACTCCCCGGCGTACGGGGATGGGCTCCTTCCCCCAGTCGTTCATTCGGTGCGGGCCGCTACGGGGTGCGGGCCGCTACGGGGTGCGCGGCCTCATAGACGGGACGCACCGCCCGGTCCAGCTCCACAACTGGCACGCGCAGCAGGTGCTCCCACCGTCCGGCCCGCGCCGCGGCCTCGGCGACGGCCTCCGCGGCCTGGTCAGTGACGGACAGCCACGCCCGCACATCGGCCCAGTTGACCAGCCCGCGGCACCTCGGGATCTCCAGCAAGCGCCTGAGCGACTGCCGGAACTCCCCGGCCACCTGCTGCGCCGACGGACTCCGGTGCAGCAGGGGCTGCCAGCAGTCCCGCAGGGCCCGGTAGCGGGAGCCGGGCCAGGAGGCCGAGCCGGTGATCTCCCACCCATACTGGGGGGCGTCCAATGGCAGGCTCAGGCAGAGCTCCACCTGGGGGTGCGTGACGTCGACGACCTGCCGGGGCTGGGCGCCCCGCACTGTCTCGTCGACGACGACCAGGTCGGGAATCTGGCGGACGGCGTCTTTGAGGCGGGCCACCACGGCGGCGCCCACGGGGGCGGGGACTCGCGCCGTGCTTTGGAGCAGCGGGTCCACGCCGACTTTCTCCTGTATGCGGAATGGGGTCAGGGCCTCGTCGAGCTGCAGCATGGTCATTGTTCCTCCAGGGTTATCGTGGATGGGGCCGCCCTGGTATCGGCAGGGCGGCCCTCCCCTGTCTAGTAGGAGACGACGATCCACTCCCCGGCGTGCGGGTCGGACGCCACCCGCACCGGCAGGCCCTTCCGGGCGATGGCCGCGCACACCCGGTCCACGAACCCGGCGACCTCCTCCCGACTCGGGAGGCCGCCCGTGAGCATGTCCTCAATGGACGGATGGGGAGGGATGACGTTCAGCGCGTCGCCTCCGAACCGGTCCCTCTCCACCCGCATGGTGACCGGGCCCTCGGCCTCGGCCAGGACCTCGCTGACGGCCGTCTCCGCGGCCTGAGCGCGGACCTCTCGGTCCACCGCGTCGGCGACCTGGTCGCCGAACAGTTCGACGACCTCGCCGGGTTCCACGCCCTGTCGAACGAGGCGCACGGCGTGGCGGCGCAGGCGGTCCTCCGCCTCGCGGAGCGTCCGGGCGGCGGCCTGGACCCGTTTTTGGAGCAGGCGCGAGACCACCTCCGGGGTGAGCGTGTGGACCTGCGGGATTCGCCCGTTCCAGGTCACCACCTGGATCTCGTCGAGGTCCGGGCTGCGGTGACCGCGCCGTCGGCTGTCGACCTGATCGAGGTGCTCCCTCAGGACCTCGTCGACCTGGCCGATCTCCCCCGAGGACAGCCACTGGCGGATGGTGACCCACCCGCCGTCGCGCCGTTGTCGGATGGCGTAGAAGCTCACGTAGTCGTCCTGGGCCTCCAGGAGCTTCCACGCCGTGTCGGAGAGGTCCTCCGGGTCGACGAGCAGTCGCGGCAGACGCCGACCGGGCTGCCGCTCGGCGACCGCGGTCAGGCCGTTGCGCGGCCCGGTGGAGGGCTCCCAGCCGTACTCGGCCAGGTCGCTGGTGAACTGGAGGTCGGGGGTCTCGGCGTCCCCGGTCGGCTGCCAGAGGGTTCCGTCCTGGGTCTCGATGACGAGCGTGTCGTCGGGGGTCTGGTAGAGCAGCATGATGTTCCTCCTTGCAGGGGGTTAGTTGTTGTCTCCGGCCCGCTTGGCCATCGCCTGGATGCGCGCCGCCGACATCGGCATTCCGATCGCTGCGAGCACTCCGGCGAGTTTCTGATAGGACAGGCCGGTCTCCTCGTGCATGCGGGCGAGGATGCGGGCGCGTTTAGCGCCGAGTTCGTCGACCTGCCGCTGCGCCACCTCCTGGTTCTTGGTGGCTGCGGCGTACTCGGTCAGCAGCCCGCGAAGGCGGGGGTTGAGTTCAGCCACGAAAACCTCAGCAGATGTCGTCGAGGCCGTAGGCGGCCAGCGTGGAGGCGGGCAGGTGGGTGAGGACTTCGGGGCGGTCCATGAGCACCGACAGGCCCTCGGTGTCGCAGATCTCCCACAGGTCCAGGCCGTGGGCGTCGAACAGGTCTTCCAGGTCGACGGCGGGAACTGTGTCGAGGCCGGCCTGTTCGGCGGCGGCGAGCCGGTGGGTGCCGGTGTAGGCGCGCGCGTAGTCGGGGAGCACGACCAGCGGCGGCCCCTGCCAGCCGTTGACGCGCATCGACTGGGCGAGTTGTGCGACGTGGTCGGCTTCGATGTCGTCTTGGCCGGTGGTGTAGTCGGTGGCGTCGATCAGGTCGCAGCCGAGTGGGTTGGTGATCGAGTCCTCCTTGTGGAGGTGCTTGGCGGCGAAGGCCGACCAGGTGAGCGTCTCCACCACGCGGGTGGGGACGACGAGGGGCTCACCGTCGCAGCCGTCGCCGACGTGCTCCCCCTCGAACACGACGACGTGTCCGTGGTCGTCGGCGGGGGCGCCGCCCGCGTGCTGCTGGAAGTAGTCGGCCAGCTCTTCGGCCGACCGGACGGAGGAGTAGCCGCGGTCGCAGTCGACCCAGCCCTCCCCGTCGCAGTCGCGGCACTCGGTGTCCTCGCCGGTGCCGTCGCAGCGGCGGCAGGTGTAGCCGTCGTCGTCGCCGGTGCCGTCGCAGCGTTCGCACACGGGTTCGGTGCGGTCTTCGCCGGTGCCGTCGCAGGCGGGGCACCGGTAGGTGGAGCCGTCTGCGGAGAACTCGCTGCCCCAGGGCGCGGACCAGGCGTGGTCGACGCAGAAGCAAGGGGCGTCGTCCTGGTGCCACCGGAAGAACACGTTGTTTTGCATACCCCCAGTATGCAGAGTCTCCGGATAATCCGTCAACCCCCGGTATGCGACTATGCGGCCACTCCCAACCCGGCGGCCTCCACCGCGTCCAGGCCCCACGCCTCCTCACCGTCGCCGACCTGCCACACCTGCACCACCTCCCACCGGCCGCCACGGCACACAATCCGCCCCCACGGGCCCGCGTACAGCAGGCGCATCCTCACCTCCGAAGGCACACACGCAGGCAGCACAGAAGACACCACAGGACTCCAAACAAAGAAGAAGAGGGGAAGCGCCGAACCGGCGACTCCCCCTCATTCTCCCAGCCCACACCAGGCGCCTGTGGACAACCCCCGAACCAATCAGAAGACTCCAGGGAGGGGAGAAGGGAAGAGAGGAAGCGGCTGGAAGCAGACGTACCCGCCCCAGCCCGCGGCTGAGAGAAGGTGACCGAAGCCGGCCGCCGGTAGCGCCCTACCGGCACCCCGCCGAAGGGCGGGCAGAAGCGGCAGACCCCGGGGAAGAGCCGGGGGTCCGGTAGCCCACTACTCGATATCGGCGCAGGTCAACCCGCTAACAACCCCCAGTAGCGGCTACCGGCAGAACACGGCCGCTACCAGGCCGAGTAGCCCCGCCGGTAGCGGCCCCGAAACCGGTCAGTCGAGCGGGACCACCGCCCACACCTCATCCGGCACCTGCTGCAACCCCCGCCGAATCCGGTCCGCCGCCGCCACCAGCACGTCCCGCTCATACGCTCGCCCGCCGCGCCACGGCGACTTCCGCGGCTCCACGGCGATCATCCGCATCAGCTCACCCAGCCGCCGCGAATCCACACCGAACCGGCGGGCCACCGCGGCCATGTGCACCAGGTCCTCATCCCCGCACTCCTCGATCGCCACCGACACCAGCGCCGGGACGGACACGTCGGCGAGATCCTGGTCCACGATCGCCCGGAACTGCTCCTCGTTGGTGTCGAGACCGCCAGCAGCAGGCCGCGGCGGCGGGGTGACCGGGCCGACCTGCGGCATCTCCAACCCCAACCGGTCGAACAACGCGGCCATGCCCTCGGCGACCTCACCCGTCACCTCGGCCGCAGACCGCACCTCCGGCCCCTCACCGCCACCAGCAGCGCCCCTGCCCGCCGCAGCAGCCGCCGGGGCGGGCGCGGCCGGCCGTTTCCCGGAAAGCCACGTCTCCCTGGCCCGCTCCCACCGCGTCTCGTACACCTCACGCCCACCCATGTCGATCGTCGCCTCATCCAGGGCAGGCCGCCAGGCTGCGGTCGCCGCCGCGACCTCCCGCGCCGTGCTGGGCTTCGTGCGGTAGCCCTTGAACAGGGACGGCTTGTTGTCCCCCTCGGCATAAAACCCGAACCCCGTCCCGGGGATCTCCTCGCTCTTCGGCGGCCGACCCCAGGAGAACAGGTACGCCAGCTCGTTGTCGCTGTCGACCTGCATCGAGATCTTCACCGCCGCCTGCTTGTTCAGGTCGATCGGCAGCCCCTTGCCGCCCGCATCCACCGCTCGCAGCGCACACGCCAACGTCGAGATCGACGCGGCCCGGCCACGGTTGGACAGCTCCACCAGCCGCTGCTTGATCGACAGGGGCAGGTCCGCGGTCTCATCAGAAATGACGATGATGTGCGGGATGTCCGCAGACGAGGGCACCTTGTCGTCGTCGACCTGCTCCATCAGGTCGGCATACGCCACCTTCCGCTGGATCGCGGCGATCGCGAAGTCCAGCATCCGCGCGGCCTCGGCCTCGTCGGTGGCGACCCAGTCGATCGCCGGACGGTCCGCCTCCCCGGCCAGCCACGGCCGCAGGTAGGGGCGGAACACGCCGCCACCATTGAAATCAATGCCCATGATGACGACGTCGTCGCAGGCCAGCAGCCAACTCATGAGGCTCACCAACTGGTTGGACTTGCCCGACCCCTTACGGCCGATCAGCACGCCCGACGTCCACTTCAGCCCGACTTCAGCGAGCCGTCCGTCCGGGCGCATCCCCAACGGGATCGGGTCGTAGATCGACCTTCGCTCCACCTGCGGCAGCGGAAGGTCCTCGGCGAGCACGTTCACCATGGTCACGTCGATGATGACCTCACGCGCCCGCTCACCCGGATGCACCTCGATCCCGCACCCAGTCGGCAGGTTCGCGTCCGACACCAACTCCAACCGCTTGGCGTTGATGTCGGTCCACCGGTAACCACCCGACGGCAACTCCACCAGCAGCGAGTAACCCACCCTCCGGGTCTTACCGGGCTTACCGGGAACCGGCCTTACCCACTCGTCCAGGCCGGTAACGGTAATCCCCTTGATGCGGCACACCCGGACCAGGCGCCGCTCCCACTCCCCGGCGATCCCGCGGCGCCGTGACACCTCCTCCACCTGCTTCTGGTGCTCCCGCACCGTCTCCACGTGGATCTGCGCGCCCCGGGCGGTGACTCCGGTGATGACGCCGAGCGACGCCAGCGCTCCCAGCTCGGTGACGTCCCACGGCCCGCCGGGCATGGCCCAGCACGTCCACGCCCCATACGCGATCCAGCAGCCCACCTGGTGAATCCTGGCGAACGCGGGCAGGCCCTGGCGGGCGGCGTTAGCCAGGGTGAGCAGCCCGCACGCGCCCGCGGTGGCGGCAGCCCACCACGGCGACAGGCCCAGCACGTCGCCCCACCCAGCGGTCGCCAGGCTTACTCCGGCCGCGGTTACCGGACCCGATACCGGCCCGAACTCACCCAGCGTTACCCGCCGCTTCTTACCCATGACCGTTACCTCCTCCTTCCGTTACCCGCGCTTACCGGTCACAGCTGGTTGTAGGTGTGGTCCCACTTGTGGCCGTTCGGCAGCCTGCGGAACAGCCGCTCCAGGTCCTCGGCGTGCAGCACCCGCGCCAAATGCCCCAACAGCATGCTGGACATCGCGAGGTTCGCCTGCCCGGTCGCGACCTGCTCGATCGCCTCCACCACGCCCGGGTGCAGCGGCTGCTCCTCAGCGGACCTCTGCGCCAGCCGGCGCACCCCCGCGGCCACGATCGCCAAAGCGCCGGGGATCTCGTCCAGGCCCGTCACGAAGTCGACCATTCCCTCCTCGTTGTAGGCGGCGATCGCCTCAGCCAGCTCATTCGCGGCATCCCGGATACGGATCTGAGCAGGAGTCACAACAATCACTTCCCCTGTTGTTGCGGTGGCACGGCGGCCACCAGACGACGTCTTCTCTCGGAGTTCGGGGGAGAACCCGGTGCGCAGCCGATCCACAGCAGCACCCCGGTTACGCACAGCCATCTCGACCCAAGTCGCGCGCACAGCGGACGCCAGCCACGTCCACGCCGCCCGAGCGTGCGGGCTGAGCTTCTTCCACGACCAGGTCGCAGCGCGGGCACACAACCTGGTCACACCAGCGACCAGCCACCCCACGGCACGTCCGCCGCGCAGCAGCATGCGGCCCTGCCAGGTGCGGGACAGGCGACTGTAGGCCCACCGGCGGGCACGATCCGCAGCCCGGCCCGCCAACGTCCTCGGGGCAGCGACAGCACGGTGGGCGCGCCGCGCCGCGGCCCGCTCCGCCGGAGTCAGCCCGTCACTACCGGTCTGGGGGGAACGGTGAGCACCCCGCTTACCGGTACGGCCCGCGCTACCGTTACCGGCGTTACCGCCGGGGGAGGAGCCCTTACCGGGCGCGGGTAGTCCGCCGTGCGGCCTCCCGTGCGAGGCGCCGCCCCGCCGCCCACGGCTGCCAGACGTACCGGTAAGCGGGTTACCGCCACCCGCCCGGCCGTTACCACGCCCACCACCGAGTTCCAGGCCGGCCGCCGCCGCGCGCCTGCCCCGCACCGCCTCAGCCGCAGCCTGCCCCGGACGGCGACCCCGGCTCGCCGCAGCCGTAGGAACCCCACCAGCACGGGCACCACCAGAACGCGCCGCCACCGGCCGCGCACCAACCCCCGCCCCACGGCCACCGGCAGCACCGCCACCG
>JADGHC010000317.1 GCA_019689655.1 Microbispora sp. | reverse complement strand
GACCCGGGCGGGCCACGCGGGCCACGCCGTGACGTCGATCAGCTCCGTTGCCACGGTGCGCCTGTGCCGGGGTGACAGGGTGCGCGCGGCCGTCGTCAGTCGTCGATGACCTCGCCGTGCACCACGCGACCCCGGCCCGCCCGGGGCCGGCCGGCGAAGTCCTCCGCGCCGCCGAATCCCGCCGTCTCGTCGAAGAGCGGCGCGTACGGCGAGCGGGCGGCGAGCGAGCGCACCCGGCGGCCGAGGAACCACGACAGCCAACGCCGGGCGATCGGCCGGGTGACCGGCAGGATCATGAAGAACCCGAACACGTCGCTCAAAAAGCCGGGGGTCAGCAGCAGCGCGCCACCGGCGACGATCAACGCGCCGTCGGCGAGTTCCCTGTCGGGCATGCGCCCCGACTCGATGGCCATGCGCAGCGCCGCCCAGGCCCGGCGGCCCTCACGGCGCAGCAGCCAGGAGCCGAGGATGCTGTCGGCGATGAGCAGGGCGACCGTCTCCCACCCGCCGATCACGGACCCCACCTGGATCAGGAACCAGATCTCCAGGACGGGAACCACGAGGAACGCGAGGAACAGCCCGATCCGCACCATGTCTTGCCCCACTCACCCGGCACTCGTACGTTCCGGTTCAACGTCCCCGCGGCCGCCGGGGTTCCTGGGGAGCGCGCTTATCGCCTTTGGCGAAACCGCTCGCGGAATCCGCCGATCCCCCAGACGGCCACGCGCCAGAACGCCTCGAAAATGATCTTCCTGCTCATCTTGCTGGCGCCCACGGTGCGCTCGACGAACGTGATCGGCCGCTCCGCCACCCGCAGGCCCTGCCGTACGGTCCTGAGCGTGAGGTCCACCTGGAAGCAGTAGCCCTGGGACTGGACGTCGTCCAGCCCGATCTTCTCCAGCGTGGCCGCGCGGTACGCACGGAAGCCCGCCGTGGCGTCGCGGACCGGGATGCCGAGCATCAGCCGGACGTAGGTGTTGGCCCCCCTGGACAGCAGCTCGCGCGACAGCGGCCAGTTGACCGTCCTGCCGCCGGGCACCCACCGGGAGCCGATGGCCAGGTCGGCGCCGTCGGTCACCGCGTCGAGCAGCTTGTGCAGCTCCTCCGGCTGGTGGGAGCCGTCGGCGTCCATCTCCACCAGCACGTCGTAGCCCTCGGCCAGGCCCCAGCGGAACCCGGCGATGTAGGCGGCGCCCAGTCCCTGCTTGCCGGGCCGGTGCAGAACGTGGATGTGGTCGTCCGCCTCGGCCAGCTCGTCGGCGATCCGGCCGGTGCCGTCGGGGCTGTTGTCGTCGGCCACGAGCAGGTGCGCGTCGGGCAGCGCCTCGCGCAGCCGTCGCGCGATCATCGGGAGGTTCTCCCGCTCGTTGTACGTGGGGACGATCACGAGCACCCGCCCCGGGGTCCGCTCCATCAGCTCTTCCTCCGCCCAGAGATGGCCGCCACCGTGGTCGCTCCGGCTCCCATGAGTATCAAAACCCATTCCGGCAGCGCACCCACCTCCGCCGCCACCGTGTTCTTCGTCCTGACGGGGACGTCCAGGACGTTCATCCCCGCCACCAGCTCGCCGGTACGCCAGCCGACGTGGCCGTCGGGCCCGACGTACGCGGAGATACCCGTGGTCGCCGCGGTGACCACGGCCCGGTTGAACTCCACCGCGCGCAGCTGCGCCATCGCGAGCTGCTGCGGCGGAAGGTTGGTGAGCGCATAGGTGGCGTTGTTGGTCTGCACGACCAGCGGCGTGCCGCCCGCCAGCACGGTGTCGCGCACCGTGCCGTCGAACGCCACCTCGTAGCACTCGACGGTGCCGATCGTCACCGGGCCCATCCGCAGCGCGCCCGGCTTGTTCCCGGGGACCGACTGCCGCCCCACGAGCTGGGCCCGCGACGACAGCGCCAGGAACACGTCCTTCAGCGGCGTGAACTCGCCGAACGGCACGAGCCGCCGCTTGTCGTAGTAGGCGCCGGGGCCGGTGACCGGGTCCCAGACCAGCCCGCGGGTGGCCCGGTGGTCGGCCCCGATGTTCACCACCGCGCCGACGAGGATCGGCACGCCGATGTCCTCGGCGGCGGAGTCGATCACCTGCCGGGCGAACTCGCTGGTGTAGGGATCGATGTCGGTGGAGTTCTCCGGCCACACCACGATGTCGGGGCGCGGGAGCCTGCCGGCGCGCACGGCCTCGGCCATCCGGTGCGTCTCGTCGGCGTGGTTGCGCAGCACGACGGCGGGCTCGTCGCCGAGGAAGTACATCCCCCGCCCGGGAACGTTGCCCTGGATGACACCGATCCGCACTGTCCTGCCCTCGTCGCCGGGCCGGGGCACGACCATCCCCAGCACTGGTACGGCTATCGCGGCGAGGAACGTTCCGGCAAGCACCCGGTCGGCCCGCCACCTCGGCGGACGCCGTGTGACCAGCGAGGCGAGCAGGGTCCCCGTGAGGGCGACCGTGAAACTTACAAGCGGGGCGCCGCCCAGCGCGGCGAACCCGGTGTACGGCGACTCGCCCTGGCTGAAGGCCAGCCGCGCCCAGGGGAAGCCCCCGAAGGGGAACGCCCCCCGGGCCCACTCCTGCGCCACCCACAGGCAGGCCACCCAGAGGGGCCACAGGCGCAGCCGCATGACGAGTGCGGCGGCACAGGCCAGCGCCGCCCAGAACAGGCTCTCGACGGCCGCCAGGGCCACCCAGGCGTCGTCCCCGATCGGGCGGACCCACGCCAGCGTCGGCAGGAGGAACGCCATCCCTCCCGCGTACCCGATCCAGGCGGCGCGACGCACCCGGGTGCCGCGGAGCGCGAGGGCGAGCAGCGCCAGGCCCACCGGGGCGCAGAACCACCAGCCGATCGGCGGGAAGGCGAGGTAGACGATCAGGCCGCCCGCGACGGAAGCGGCGAGGCGGATCAGCGCACCGGGCACCCGCGGCCCGGGCGCCGCGACGGCGTCCGGTGCCGCATCCTGTGCCGTCTTCAGTAGCACGGGACAGTCTCCTCGCGTTCGGATGGACCTGATTCGGGCGGCGTAAAAATCATCCCAGGTCAGCGTCGCAGACGACGCCGGATGCCGCCAACCGGTCTCAGCCACTCTACGAGCGGCGGGCAAAGGCGATCACCGTTCGAGGAAGGGGGCCCGGGCGGCCCTTCGGACCGGGTCCGTCCCGTCGGCGGCGGGCGCGGAGCTCCGTTGTCTACTGGGCGCCCGGGCCCCTCCTGGGTCCAACCCCCCGGCCGGCTGGGGTGCCCCGCCTCGGCGGGACGCCACCCTGCGCCTGGCGTGCTGACGGGGTCACGCTCCGTCATCGACGCAGAGGTCGGCGGCGCCATAGAACGGCCAACCGGTCAGTCCCGTGCTGGACTGCGCAGCAAACTACCGACCTCAGCGCAGATGTCAACCGCGCCCCGATCAGCGGGAATGCGGCATTCCCGCAGGTGGTGGCGGTGTGCCCTCAGCGTGGTTCCAGGCCGGCCAGGACCTCCGGCAGGTCACCGGTGTGGATGACCCCGAGGCGGCTGGTGGCCCTGGTGAGGGCGACGTAGAGGTCGCTGGGGCCGCGCGGCGACTCGCTCAGGATCCGGCCGGGCTCGACCACGATCACCGTGTCGAACTCCAGCCCTTTGGCCTCGGTCACCGTCAGCACCGCCACGGGCGCGTCCAGCGCCGCCGGACCCGGGCCGGTGGCGGCGCCGGGCACGGCGGCCCGGGCGATCGCCCCGATCTCCCCGGTCAGCCCCGCCGGGGCGATGACCGCGAGGCGGCCTCCCTCGACGACCTCCGCCGCGATCACCGGACCCGCCTCGGCGAGGGAGGCCACGCGCAGGGCCCACGGACGCTCCCCGGTCTGCCGTACCGACTCCGGCGCCTTCAAGCCGGGGCCGACCAGGTCGAGCACGCGGGCGGCGACGTCCATCAGCTCGGTGGGGGTGCGGTAGTTGACGCTGAGCTGCTCCTCGCGCCAGCGGCCCGCGACGTAGGGGTCGAGGACCCGCGCCCAGCTCGCCGCGCCCGCCGCCGACCCGGTCTGCGCGATGTCGCCGACGATCGTCATGGAGCGGCTCGGGATGCGCCGCATGACCATCCGCCAGGCCATTTCGGACAGCTCCTGGGCCTCGTCCACGATCACGTGCCCGAAGGCCCATGTGCGGTCCCTGGCGGCCCGCTCGGCCGTGGTGAGATAGGTCTCCTCGGCCTGCTGCCGTTCGGCGAAGCGCTCGGCGTCCATGATCCCGGCCAGGCCGGTCAGCTCAAGCACCTCGCGGGCGTACGCGATGCGCTCCTCGCGTTCCCGCTCGGCGCGGCGGGCGGCCCGCAGCACGCCCTCGTCGATGTCCCCCAGCAGCTCGGCGGCCTCGTCGAGCAAGGGCACGTCGGCCGGGCTCCACCAGTTCTCCCCTGCCCTGGGCGGCTCGCGCAGCAGCAGGTCGCGCTCCCGCGCGTCCAGCCCCGCCGCCGCCATCCGCTCGCGGTCGGTGAACAGCCCGATCAGCAGCTGCTGCGGCGTCAGGTACGGCCACAGCCGGTTGAGCGCCACCCGCACCGGTTCCTCCGTACGCAGGTCCTCGCGCAGGTCGGCGAAGTCCGCCTCGTCGAGGTTGGCGCGGCCCAGGTGGCGGGCGGCCTGGCGGGTGAGCGCGGTCAGCAGGTGCCGTACGAACACGGCCCTGGCCTGGTTGTGCGGCCGGCGCGAGCGGTGGGCCTTCGACCTGGCCGCCTCCAGCGTCTGCCGGTCGAGCCGCAGCGTGAACTTGTCGAGCTTGATCTCCACGGGGGTGCGCGGCATCCGCTGGCGCTCCCGCACCGCCCGCGCGATCACCTCGGCCATCGCGATCCGGCCCTTGACCGCGGCGGCCTCGGGCGGCTCCTCCCGCGTCGCGGTGACGCCCGGGTACAGCTCGGCCACGGTGGACAGCAGCACGTCGGTCTCACCGAGCGACGGCAGCACCTGCTCGATGTAGCGCATGAAGGTCGGGTTGGGCCCGAGGATCAGCACGCCCCTGCGTTCCAGCCGCTCGCGGTAGGTGTACAGGAGGTAGGCCGCCCGGTGCAGCGCCACCACGGTCTTGCCGGTGCCCGGCCCGCCCTGGACGACGAGCACGCCGTTCAGGTCGCTCCTGATGATCTTGTCTTGCTCGGCCTGGATGGTGGCCACGATGTCGCGCATGCGGCCGGAGCGCTTCTCGCCGAGCGCGGCCAGCAGGGCGGCCTCGCCGTTGAGCGTGGCCAGGTCGGCGTCGGTGAGGCCGTCGAGGTCGAGCAGGTCGTCGTCGATCGCGGTGACCGTGCGCCCGCGCGTGTGCAGGTGGCGGCGCCGGGTCACCCCCATCGGGGCGGCCGGGGTGGCGCGATAGAACGGCTGCGCCACCGGAGCCCGCCAGTCGATCAGCAGCCGGTGCTGGTCGTCGTCCGACAGGCCGATGCGGCCGATGTACAGCCGGCTCTCCTCGGCCCCGCTCTCCGGGGCGAAGTCGAGCCGCCCGAAGCACAGGCCGTTCTCCACCGCCCACAGGTGGGCCAGGCGCTGGGCGTACATGGCGGCGAAGGAGTCGCGCTCGGAACGGTTCTGGTGCGTTCCGGAGGCCCCCTGGGCCAGCACCGCGTCGAGCTGCCCGCGCGTGCGCTCCCGCAGCACGTCGAGGCGCTCGTACAGCGCGGCGACGTACCTCTGCTCCCGGGCCAGCTCGCCCGTCGAAGACTCTGGCATAGGCCGCCAGATTCTACGTGCCGTCCCGCCGTCGTCCCACATCGGCGCGGCCGTACGACGTGGTCACAGATGGATCTCGGGGCGGATCCCGCTCTTGACGGCGCCGGTGCCGGTTCGTACGGTCGCAGCCATAGTTAGGAAACTTTCCTAACCTTCGTTCCGGGAGGACGCATGACCCGGCCCATCGCGGGCAGGCCGAGCCTGCTGCGCGCGATCAACGACCGTGCCGCGCTGATGGTCCTGCTCGAACACGGCCCGCTGACCCGGCCCGAGCTGGGCGCGCTCACCGGCCTGTCCAAGCCGACCGCCTCCCAGCTGCTGGCCCGTCTCCAGGAGGCCGGCCTGGTGATCCTGGACGGCATCCGCGAGGGGCTGCCGGGCCGTACCGCCGAGCTGTACCGGATCAACCCCCGCGCGGCGCACGTGGCGGCGCTGGACGTCACCCCGTCGCGCATCGCCGTGGCGGTCGCGGACGTCACCGGAGCGGTCGTCGCCGAGCACCGGCTGGCCACCCCGGGGCGCTCCGGCGGCGACGTGGTCGAGCGGGTCCGCGCCGCGCTCACGGGGGCGTGCGGCCCGGCCGGCCTGGACCCGACGGAGCTGAGCCGGGTCGTCGTGGGCATCGGCGGCGCCGTCGATCCTTCGACGGGCCGGCTCGGGTACGCCGCGCACATCCCGGGCTGGCACATCCCCGACCTGATCGGCACCCTGCGCGACGGGATCGGCGTGCCGATCGACGTGGAGAACGACGTCAACCTCGTCGCACAGGCCGAGGGGGCCAGGGGCGGCGCCCGGGGCCACCAGGACTACGTGCTGCTGTGGGCGGACGAGGGCATCGGCGCGGCCCTCGTCATCGGCGGCCGCCTGCACCGCGGGGCGACCGGCGGCGCCGGGGAGGTCGGCTACATGCCCGTGGCCGGCGCGCCCACCGCGCGGGACGTCGGCAGGCGGGCCACCCACGGGTTCCAGGCGCTGTCGGGCGGGCCGGCCGTACTCGCCCTGATGCGCGCGCACGGCGTGCGCGGCTCCACGGCGGCCCGGGCCGTGGGCAACGCGGTCGCGGCGGCCGGACGCGGCGGCCCGGCAGCCCAGGCCGCCCGGAAGGCGCTGCGCGACCTCGCCGGCCGTCTCGCGATGGGGCTGGCCGCGATCGTCGCCGTGGTCGACCCCGAGATCGTCGTGCTGTCCGGCGGCGTGCCGCTCGCCGGCGGCGAGACGCTGCGGGAGATGACCGAGCGGGAGCTGCACGCCCTCACCATCCCCCGGCCCCGCGTGCTGCTGTCCACCCTGCGGGGCAACCCGGTCCTCACCGGCGCCCTCGACCTCGCGCTCGGCGCCGTCCGGGAGGAGCTGTTCGGCGCGGTGAACCGCGGCGTCCCGCCCTCCTGATCCTCTTAACCCCCCCCCGGGGGGCCCCCCCCATGAAACGC
>JADGHC010000316.1 GCA_019689655.1 Microbispora sp. | reverse complement strand
ACCATCCGCCTCGGCGCGACGCTGATCGCCGCGGGGATCTGCGTCGTCGCGTTCGCCGTGGTGCCCGCCGCGCCCGTCCTCGTCGTGTTCGCGGGCTGGGTGGTGGCGGGGCTGGGCATCGGCATGGTCTTCCCGACGCTGTCGGTGCTGGTCCTGGAGCTGTCGGCGCCGGGGGAGGAGGGCCGCAACAGCGCGTCGCTGAGCGTCGGCGAGTCGGTGTTCTCCGTCGTCGCCGTCGCGCTCACCGGTGCGCTGTTCGCCGCCTACGGGGGCCGCACGTGGGTCTACCTGACGTGCCTGGGCCTGCTCGTCGTCATGGCGGGCACGGCCGCGCTCATCGGCGGCCGTTTCGAGCACCGCCGCGAACCGGGCACCATGGAGGTCTAGGGAGTCCCGGAATCCCGCCGGAGAGCGGAAACGGCCGCCGGCGGGGCCCGGGAAAGCAGTGGAGGGATCCGAGAGTGCCGCGTGTCCGGGAGCTGGAGGTCTTCAGGATGACCCTGCCGTACGGCAGGCGTCCGGAGACCGTCCTGGTGAAGATCACGGACTACGGCGGCATGGTGGGCTGGGGCGAGGCCGTCGACCCGGGCGAGGCCGGCCCGCTGGAGCGGGCCCTGCCCGAGCTCATCGGCCTCGACTGGGAGCACCCGTCGGAGCTGGGGGAGATCCCCGGCGGCGCGGCCGGAGACATGGCCTGCTGGGACCTGTGGGGCCGCATGAACGGCGTCCCGCTCGCCCACGCCCTCGGCGGCAGCCGTACGTCGCTGATCGCGACCGCGAGGCTGGCGGCGGACCGCTCGCTGGACAGCCTGGTCGCCCGGGTGAACCGGCACGTCTGCGCGGGCTACGGGCACGTGACGCTGGACGTCCACCCCGGCTGGGACGTCGAGCCGCTGCGCGCGGTGCGCGCCGCCTACCCCGGCCTGGCCATCGCGGTGGACGGACGCGGCGCCTACACCGAGATCGGGCAGCTCGTGGCGCTGGACGCCTACGGGCTGGTGGCCATCGAGCGCCCCTTCAAGGACCTGCTGACCAGCGCCGACCTGCAGGACCGGGTGTCGGCGGCGGTCGCGGTCGAGGTGGGTTCCGTGGCCGAGCTCGACGAGGCGGTGAGTCTCAAGGCGGGCCGGGCGCTGCTGCTGCGTCCCGCGAAGTTCGGTTCGCTCGGCGCCGTACGGCTCGCGCACGACCGTGCGGCGGCCGCCGGGTGGGACATCGTCTGCGCCGGCGGCCTCGGCGCGGGACTGGCCCGGGCCGCGACGGTGGCCGTCGCCAGCCTGCCCGGCTGCTCCCTGCCCAGCGACGTGGCCGAGCCGCCCCGCAGCGCCCAGGTGGTGCTCCCTCCGGTGGGCGCGTCCGGCGGGGTCGTCGCCGTGCCGCTCACCCAGCCCGGTCTCGGGCACAGCGTGGACGAGGCCCGGGTGCGCCGCTTGGCCCGCGAGTCGTTCCGCGTCTGATCCGCGCCGGCCGTGACGCGTGCACGAGCCCGGGCGGGTCCATGGACGCGGCCGGAGCGGGCCGCGGCAATCCGTCCCGGTGAAGCCGCCCGTGCGCGCCCGGCGCTCAGCGTGCCATCGCCGTGTGCGGCGCCCCGCAGCCGTCATCGATCGGGCTCGGCGTCCCCGGCGACGGCAGGGGCGTGGGAGCGGGCGAGGGGGTGTGCGCGTGCCGGCGGTGCCGGCGCGGCCCCCACCAGGGCTCGGACGGCGTGGGGGAGGGACTGGGCCGGGCGTGGACCGAGGCGCGGATCGCCCGGGCCGTGAGCTGCCGGATCCGGTCCCAGTCGGGGTAGGCGGTGTTGATCAGGGGCGGCACGAACTGCAGGCTCGTGATCGTCGCGTGCTTGACCTTCCAGGCCAGCGGCACGAGGTGCTCCAGCATGGGCCGGGGCACGTCGGTGCGGACGATCCTGCGCGTGGCCGCCGCGATCTCGGTGAACCGCGTCAGCACCGTGGCCGGGTCGGCCTGGGCGAGCAGGGCCCCGAGGACGCAGCGCTGCCGGTGCATGCGGTCGAAGTCGTCGCTGAAGGTGCGGGACCGGGCGTACCACAGCGCTTCGGTGCCGTTCAGCCGCCGGGTGCCCGCCCTGACGACGCCCTCGTTGTACCGGCCGTACACGATGTCGCGGTCCACCGTCACCACGAGCCCGCCGAGCGCGTCGATCAGCTTCGCGAAGCCCCAGATGTTGACCAGCGCGTACCAGTCGATCCGCAGGCCCAGGATGTGGCCGACGGTCTCCTTGAGCACCTCGGCGCCCATGTGCCGCCGCCCGCCGAACAGCTCGGGATGGTCGTCGGCGTACTGCCAGACCGAAAACAGCAGGTCCTCGCGCCAGCCGGGGCGATACTCGGGAAGCCGGAAACCGAAGGGGAACCGTGCGGCCATGGGGCTGCCCGGCGGGAAGCGCACGTGCTCCAGGTTGCGGGGCAGGCCGAGCAGCACGGTGTTGCCGGTCCGCACGTCCACGCTGGCGACGTTGATGCTGTCGGTGCGCATCCCGATCCGGTCGTCGCCCCAGTCGCCGCCGAGCAGGAGGATGTTGATCCGGTCGCGGCCCGCCCACGGGTCCTCCCGGCGTACGGTGCCGGCCGCAGCACCCGCCGCGCCTGCCGCGTCCGGCGCGGCGAACACCGAGTCGAGGGTCTGCTCGGACTCGCGCACGTACCGGGCGGCGATCGCGAACGGCACCGCGACGACGACCGCGAGCACGCCGGCGACCAGCCCGGTGAATATCTGCCCCGATCGGGGCAGCCGCCCGGGGCGCAGGACCACGTACGAGCGGATGACCAGCGAGAACCAGGCGAGGGAACAGGCCACGAAGACCAGTGAGATCTGGCCCAGCCAGCCCAGCGCGCGCCCGGCGAGGCCCGCGTCGGCGCCCGCGGTCACCCCGGCGACGGAGGCGAGCGCGGTCAGGTAGCCGCCGAGCAGGAGCAGCCCGGTGCGCCAGCGGCCCGCCCGCAGGTGTGCCGCGCCGGGCAGCACCGCGGAAAGCGCCACCCAGCCGATGAGCGCGGCGGCGCGGCGCGCCGTCCCGCCGTGACGCGCCGGCGGCGCGGCCTTCCGGGATGCCAGATCAGGGGTGACCACGCGTCAATTGAAGCGACACAGACCGCGGAAAACCGGTGACCGGCCCGGCACGGAGCAGTCCATACCGGCATTTGACCGGGGCTCGACCTACCAGGGGAACCCGAACAGGCCGTAGTAGGCGCCGGTCAGCAGCAGCAGCGCGGTCCCGCCGAGGACGCTCACGAGCACGATCTTCTGCCAGAGCGTCGGCTCCCAGCCGTCCCGCAGGCCGCCGATCACCGCCGCCAGCGTCGTGACCGTCTGCACGAGCAGCACGATGGCGAGCAGCCGGACGACCAGCCATCCGGCCTGTACGGCGGGCCAGGCGCCGGCCTGGTTGACCGAGAACAGCACGATGAGCGTGATGAACGCCGCGACGGCGGCCAGCTCGCCGAGCCCGGTCCAGGCCATCTTGCGCAGCCGCCGCCGGATGGCCGGCCACAGCCGCACCGGGGCCCGCAGCCGCGGGTCGCGCCCGCGCAGCCGGACGACCATCTCGGTGACCGGCGCCGCGACGTACCCGACCGCGGCCAGGCAGAGCGTGAGCCACACGATCGTGCCGTCCCCCCACCACGGCGCGGCCGGCACGTCGGTCGCCTCGAACCGCTGCACCGGTGTCGCCCCCGCGATCGGCACCGCCGGCTTGGCCGTACGCGGCAGGTCCTTGATCCAGTTCGCCAGTGTGGGCAGGTAGTTCGCGGCGTACCGCCCGCCGTGGATCCGCATGGCGTGGTCGGCCCCGGCGAGGAAGCGGATCGTGTAGTTGGTGTTGCCGCCCTCGGCCAGGGCGCGGGTGAGGGTCTCGGTGCTCTCCACGAACGGGATGGACGGATCGTCTGTGCCGTACAGCGCCAGGACGGGCTGGGTGATCCCGCGCAGGGCGGGCACCCCGTCGTAACGCAGGAAGTCGAAGCCCACCCCGCCCATCGCCCGGGTGAGCAGGTCGCGTACGCCGGTCGGGGCGTGCAGGCGCAGCAGCTGCTCGTTCAGCGCCCAGGCGACCTGGCGCAGCGGCGAGACGTTCGGGGAGGAGACCAGGACCACGAACGCGGCCCGCGGATCGCGGGCGGCGGCGATGGGGACCACCCAGCCGCCCTCGCTGACGCCCCACAGACCCGCCCGGGCCGGGTCCACGTCGGGCCGCTCGCGCAGCACCCGCAGCATGCGCAGGGCGTCGTCGGCGAGCAGCCCGAAGTCACGGTTGCGGAAGGAGTAGCCCACCGTCCGCTTGTCGTACGCGAGCGTCACGATGCCCGCCCGGGCCAGCCACTCGGCCTGCTGGGTGAACTCGCCGCCGTCGCCCGACCCCGACCCCTGCACGAACACCATCGCGGGATGGCGTCCCGGGGACAACGGCGCCCTGATCGTCGCCTTCAGCGTCTCGTTCTTGGCGGGCACCAGCACCGTCTCGGTGCGGAACTGCTCGGTGCGGGGGACCGGCCGCACTTCGGCGGCGGGCTGGGGAGGAATATCGCGAAACTGGGGCGAAGCGGTCAGTGGCGGGGGATCGAAGGCCGGTGGGGAGAGCAGATGGCCGATGGCGGCGAGTATCACCATCAACACCCCGGCGATCACTCCGAGAGTGCCCCGGCCGACGTTCATGAGGCCGCTCCCCCATGCGTACTCGTGATACCGAAACCAGGCTAAGTCATTACCCTTCTTGTGCGCGGTGCACCAGAGGGGCGATTGGTGCCGCGTTTGTCGGTGCGACCTGTTAGCTTCCAGCGACATGCGTGTCCTGCACAGCTCCGACTGGCACCTCGGCCGGTCGTTCCACCGGGAGAGCCTGCTCGGCGCCCAGGCCGCGTTCATCGACCACCTGGTCGAGACCGTGCGGGCCGAGCGCGTGGACGTCGTGCTGGTCTCCGGCGACGTCTACGACCGGGCCCTGCCGCCCGTCGACGCGGTCGCCCTGTGCAACGAGGCGCTGGCCAGGCTCAAGGCCCTCGGCGTGCACACCGTGCTGATCAGCGGCAACCACGACTCCGCCGTACGGCTCGGCTTCGGCGCCGACCTCATGGAACGGGTGCACCTGCGCACCGACCCCGCCCGGGCCTGGGAGCCCGTGATGATCGGCGACGTCGCGTTCTTCGGCATCCCCTACCTGGAGCCCGAGCTCGTCAGGGAGCCCTGGGAGCTGGCCGAACGCAGCCACACCGCCGCGATCACGTACGCGATGGACCGGGTGCGGGCGCATCCGGCGGCGCGCAAGGTGGTGCTCGCGCACGCCTTCGTCACCGGGGGACAGGCGAGCGACAGCGAGCGGGACATCAGCGTCGGCGGAGTCTCCCACGTGCCGGTGAGCGTGTTCTCCGGGGTCGACTACGCGGCGCTCGGGCACCTGCACGGACGCCAGGTGATGAGCGATACGGTCCGCTACAGCGGCTCGCCCATCGCCTACTCCTTCTCCGAGGCGGGCCACACCAAGGGCTCCTGGCTGGCCGACCTCGACTCGGGTGTGACGGAGTTCGTCCCCGCGCCCGTGCCCCGGCCGGTCGGCACGCTGCGGGGCCGTATCGACGACCTGCTGACCGACAGCCGCTTCGAGCGGTACGAGGACCACTGGCTGCAGGTCACGCTGACCGATCCGGTGCGGCCGCGCGAGGCGATGGACCGGCTGCGCCGGCGCTTCCCGCACACGCTGGCGCTCGCCTTCGAGCCGGACGACGTGGCCGAGCGGCCCGCGGCCCGGGCGAGGGTCGCCGGCCGGGCCGAGATCGACGTGGTGCTCGACTTCGTCCGCGAGGTCCGCGGCGAGCCCGCGGACGACGACGAACGGCGCCTGCTGCGGGAGGCGGTCGAGGCGTGCCGCATCAAGGAGAGCACGTGAACGGGCGGACCGGCGCGGCGGCCGGGCCGCGGCGGAACGAGGGGGTCCGGTGAGGCTGCATCGGCTGCGCCTGGTCGCGTTCGGGTCGTTTCCCGGGACGGAGGAGGTCGACTTCGACACGCTCGGCGACGCGGGCCTGTTCCTGATCCACGGGCCGACCGGCGCCGGCAAGACGACCGTGCTCGACGCCGTCTGCTACGCGCTGTACGGCAAGGTGCCCGGCCAGCGGGACAGCGCCCGCAGCCTGCGCTGCGACCACGCGCCGCCCGACCGGGGACCGTCGGTCACGCTCGAGGTGACGATCCGGGGCAGGCGCCTGCGCATCACCCGGTCGCCCGCCTGGATGCGGCCGAAGCTGCGGGGTTCGGGCCTGGTGGAGGAGAAGGCCAAGGCCCGGGTGGAAGAGCTGGTCGAACCCGGCGGGCAGTGGGTCGTGCGCAGCACCCGCAGCGACGAGGCCGGCGACTTCGTGAACACGCTGACCGGCATGACCGCCGCGCAGTTCTGCCAGGTCGCGATGCTGCCGCAGGGCGAGTTCGCGAAGTTCCTGCGGGCCGGCGGCGAGGAGCGGCGGGAGCTGCTGGAGCGGCTCTTCTCCGTGCGGGTGTTCGGCGACGTCGAGCGGTGGCTGGCCGACCACCGCACGCGCACCTGGCGGGAGGCGCAGGAGCTGGGCCAGCGGGTCGAGTCGGTGATCGACCGCATGCGCGGCGCGGCGGGCGACGACCTGCCGCTGCCCGGGGACACCGGCGAACCCGAGGCGTGGTCGCGGGAGGTGCTCGGCCTCGCCCGCGGCGCGCTCGCCGACGCGGTCGCCGCCCACTCGGCGAGCCAGGAGGCGCTGCTGTCGGCGCGCGCCCGCCTGGAGGAGGGCCGGGCCCTGGCCGACCGGCAGCGCAGGTACGCCGCCGCCCTGGCCAGGAGGCGGGAGCTCGACGCGGCGGCGGACGAGCGGTCGGACCTGGAGGCGATGCTCGACGAGGCCGCGCGGGCCGACCGGGTGGCGCCGCTGATCCGGCAGGCCGGCCAGCGGGCGGAGAGCGCCGCCAAGGCGCGGCGGGTGGCCGCCGACGCCGTGCTCCGCGCGCTTCCCGGCCCGGCGGCCTCGCGCCCGCACGCCCGGACGAGTGCGGGCCCGGTGGCGGGTCGGGAGGCCGGGAGTGCCGACGCGACCGGCTGGGACGCCGCGCGGCACGGCGCCGGCGACACCGCCCGGTACGGATCGGGC
>JADGHC010000315.1 GCA_019689655.1 Microbispora sp. | reverse complement strand
GTGGCTCCGCAGGGCAGCGGCTCGGGGGTGGGCAGGTCGTCGTCGGGGTGTTCGTTGCGGACCCGCTGCCCGTCGAGCCTGTGGAGGAGCTCGCGGGCCTGGCCGGTGGGCAGGTAGTCGGTCACTGGTCCTCCCCGTAGGTGCGGAGGCTGGTGTCCGCGCCAGCAGCCTGGGCGAGGGCGTGGGCGGTGTTGGTGTCGCGGTGGTCCCACGGGGTGGCCTGGTGGTTGTGGGCGTCCTGGAGTTGGTCGTAGAGGGCTTCGAGCCACTCGGCGGCCGGGCTGGGGCTGGTCATCGTGGTCTCCTGTGGTATGAGAGGGATAGGGGGCCACCCGAATACGGCTCGGGTGGCCCCTGTTCATGCGGGGATGAGGGGCCACTCGGGGCGCACGTCGTCGGCGGGTTTGCCCTGCCTGCGCAGGTAGTCCGCGAAGCTGTGCGCCTGTTCGGCGGCGGCCTTGACCTGCGCCTCGTGCAGCTCGACCGGCCCCAGCGCGGCGAGCTTCGGGTTACGGTTGGCGATCACCCACGCCACCCGCGCCGCCGCCAACGCATCCGCCGCAGACCCATGCGCGTCCTCCTCGGACAGGGGCACGCCGTAGTGGGCGGCCACCGCCGTCAGGGTTCGCTTGCCCTTGCGGTACCGGTCGACCTGCTTGTCCAACACGTACGGGTCCACGATGGGGCCCTTCTCGGCGAACTCCTCCCACGCCCGCGCGAGATCCGCGTGGCCGTGCCGCACGAGTTCGCGGTGCAGCAGCGTCGTGTCGTAGCGGGCGTTGTACGCCACGACCACTGCGCCTCGGCCGTGGGCTCCCAGAACCGCGCGGGCGATCTCCTCCACCGCGGCGGCGGCGGGCTGGCCCTTCTCGCGGGCCTGCTCGGTGGTGATGCCGTGCACCTCGGTGGCCTGTTCGGGGATCTCCACGCCGGGGTTGACCAGCCAGCCCCGGCTCTGCTTGCCCTGGCCGGGGGTGATGTACAGGCAGGCGGCGGTGACGATGCGCGCCTCGTTCGGGTCGGTGCCGGTGGTTTCCAGGTCCCACGCGGCCAGTGGGCCGTTGTGCCAGCCCGTAGGGGTTTCGACGTTCAAGAGATGTCCCTTCAGATTCGTGCCCCACGCGACGGGGCGGACCGGGGGTCAGTGGAACGTCCACCAGCCGTCGAAGCCCGGCGGCACCGCCGGGAACTGGTCGAGCATCGGCCGCAGGATCTTCAGGTGCTCCTGCATCACGGCGAGGTTCTGTGTCCCCCAATAGTTGGTGCCGTCCCACCGGCCCCAGCAGTCACCGCCGTACCGGCCGTCGGTGTGCTCGGTCAGGAACCCCTCCCAGCCGCCGCAGTCGACGGTCTGTCGGCCCCACAGGCGGCCGATGCACGCCACGGTGGTCCTGCGGCGTCGGCGGAACCACACGGCGGTGACCTCCCAGCACCATGAGTGGGTGCCCTGGATGCTGGTGTGGGTCTCGACTGTGAAGGTGGCGGGGTCGACCGCGTAGGGGCGTTGGGAGAACTTGAACGCTTCAGTACGGTGCATCGTTGCCTCCGGGGTTGGTGGGCTGGTGGCGTCCAGGACCGGGGGTCGACCAGACGCCACCAGCAGACGGTCAGGCGGCGGGGGTCTCGGTGTCGGCGACGTCATCCCACGGCGACGCCTGCCGCTCGGGGACGTCCTCCCAGCCCTCCGGCTCGCCGCCGCTGGCCCAGTCGGTGAACTCCTCCGGCTGCCCGTCCTGGGCCTCGGCGGGCTCCGGCGCGGGGGCGGCCTGCTGCTGGCCGCGCGCCCGGATCTCCTCCACCGTCACCCGTGGCGGCGCCTGCTCCACCGGCTGGTCCACCAGCTCCTCGGTGGCGTAGGGGACCGCGAACAGCACGTCCGCGGCGATCAGACGGCAGATCTCCGAGGTGGCGCGGGCCACCAACATGGATTGCGGCTGGCGTTTCCACTGGTCCTTGCCGGTCAGCCCGAGCTGCTGGGCGCGCTCGATCGACCACTCGACCGTCTGCCACTCCTCGTCGCCCTTGCGGCGGCCGCGCATGACGCACAGCACCGGCGTGGACTCGACGACCTGGATCTGGTGTCCGGCGCGCTGCACCAGCGCCCGCATCGCGTGGGCGCGCAGCGCCGGCGTGCCCTGGATGATGTCCAGGCTCCGCAGCGCGGCCATGGGCGGCATGCCGAGTTCCTGGCCGGTGAGGATCGCGGCGGTGATGTCGCCGGGCCTGCCCTGCAGGCTTCGGGGGACGAAGCTCGTGCGGGCGAGGGACTCGGCTATGCCGTGGGCCTGGCGGGCGGCCTGCGCCCACTCGATCAGCGGGTTCCCCGCCACCGCCGGGGCCTGGGGGGTCTGCTGGGCTGGCACGGTTTCCTGCCCGTGCTGTGCGGGGACGGCGGGCTGGTGTCCGGCGTGGGGTTCGATCGTCATAGGTACTCCTCGAACTGGCGCGAGTAGTAGGAGGGGAGAGATACGACGACCGGGGAGTCGTCGGAGTAGCCGGGCCACCGCCCGGTGCGGCGGCAGGCGGCATAGAGCTGGCGGGCCTCACGGGCCAGGTAGGCGCCGACCTGGAGGGCTTCGTGGTCGAGTTCGACCACCGTCACCAGGTACGGGGCCTGTTTCTCCTGGAAGACGAAGAGGAACGCGACGTCCTCGCCCGCGCCGAGGGCGCGGACTCCGTCCATGTACCAGGCGGCCTGCAGGTGGTAGCCGTGCTCGGCGATCACCCGCGGCAGCTTGTTCGGGTCCGCGGTTGCGCAGGTCTTGTAGTCGGCGAGGATGAGCCGACCCTGCCGGGTGGGGTGGGGCAGGTGGTCGATCCGTGCCCGGCACGGCACCCGCGTCTCGGGGTCGGCCCAGAACAGGGACTGCTCAGCCCTGCCCGCGGACTCGGTGAAGATCGGCCCCGCCACCGGGTGGCTCTTGAGGGCTTCGGCCATGGCCTGGATCTGCTCGTACTCGTGCCGCTTGAGCGGGATCGCGCCGCGTTCGCGGGCCTCCCGCACCGCTTCGCGGGCAGCCTTGGTACGCCAGTCCGGGTAGTCGAGCACCGCAAGCTCGGGTCCGACCCCGAGAACGAGCTTGTGCGCCGCGCTGCCGAAGTCGAAGTGCGGCTTCGGCGCCGGCGGGTGCCGCCGCTCATAGTCGAAGCGGGCCGGGCACTCCAGCAGCCGCCGGGCACCGGTCGACGACAGGCTGCCCCCGGGGACGGGGTCGGCGTGGTAGACCTCTTCGGGAAGGTCGTACAGGCCGGGGCGGCGGATCACGGTCCGCTCCTCGGCCTCCTGCTGCTGTTCGGGGAGGATCGCGGTCACGACTGCTCCTCCCGGGCCCACGCAGCGATCACCTGCTCGGGGTTGGTGAGCTCGCGGACCGCGCACCGGGCGGTCCACACGTCATTCACCAACGACGCGTACAGCCGGTTCGCGGCGACCACGAGCGCCTCCGCGGCGGCCACGACCCGCTCCGCGTCGTCC
Source organism: Microbispora sp. (assembly GCA_019689655.1). Lineage (GTDB taxonomy): Bacteria > Actinomycetota > Actinomycetes > Streptosporangiales > Streptosporangiaceae > Microbispora. The sequence goes on along the minus strand of JADGHC010000315.1, from coordinate 3,685 downwards.
TGGTCGTCACCGGTCGCGTCCCAGCTGATCCGGGAGGCGACAGCGGCGCGCAGCGCTGCGCGCGCCTCGTTCGCGGTGTCACGCCAGCTCACGACTCCTCCTTCCTGGCGTGGCGGCCGGTGGACTGGCCGAGCACGGACGCGATCAGCCGACGCGACCCCTCTGCGTCAACCTCGGCGAGACGACGGGTCAGGGCGGTGATCACCCGCCGCTGACGGCGGACGTGCGCCAGCAGACGCGACTCCCACCACGCGCACACCGCGCCAGTGACGAGCGCCCCTACGAGGGCGCCGGCCGCGGCGACCAGCGCGAGGCCGGTCGCCGCGGTGACGGCTCCGTTCATTTCCTGTCCTCCTTGCGGGGCTGGTTGATGAGGCGGGCGTCGTACCAGGCGCGCATCGCCGGGTTCTCCCCGCGGGGGGTGCGCGCCATGGGCGGCAGGACGACGGGCCTGCGCTTCTCGTTGCGGCGGTTCACTGGCCGCCTCCCATCAGGTAGTCCAGCCACGCCTCGGCGACCTCGCGGTCCACGCCCAGCGCGGCGAGGACGTCCACGGCCTCGCCGTAGCCCATCACCGTGCCGTCGACCTCGACCCGCCCCAGCGCGACGGCGCGCACCGTGCGACGCAGCAGACCGATGGTGCGCAGGTCCTCCCGCGCGCCGCGCTCGGCCTCCTCACGGGTGGAGGCGACGCCGGTCAGGCGGTACGGGTCGTAGACCTCCCACTGGTAGCGGCCCGGGGTCCCGGTGATCCGGTAGGCCGGCCGGTCGTCGTCCCGGTCGGGGCGGGCGAGGGTGCGCAGGTCCTCGGCGTCAGCGGCGCGCAGGAGCGCGTCGGCGAGGGTGCGCAGCGCGTCGGCGGCCTGCTCGTGCCCGCCGGCCACGTGGATGCGCCACGTGGGGTCGAGGGCCTCGGGCCGGTCGTAGACGTCGATCGTGGTGTGGCCGTCGGGGGCCGTGTCGACCTCGACGGCGGCGTCCGCGCTCAGGGTCACCTCGGCCGTGCGGGCGGTGGTGGGTTCGTGCAGAATGGTCATGCGATACCTCTCCTGTGTTGGAGCTGCTGGAGGTGTCGTGGCCCTCGCCTGGATGGCCGTCCGGGCGGGGGCGTTTCTATGCCGCCTGGTCGGCGGCGGTGGTGCGGGTGGCGGTGACCTGGCGACGCAGCGCTTCGAGTTGCGCCGGGTTCCAGGCGGTGCCGTTGATGATGCGGTCGCGGCCGGCCGCGGCCCACAGGTCGGGGTCGATGCCTGCGGGGGCGGGCTGGTTGGCCCATGCGGCGAGCGCGTCGTAGGGGACGCCGGTCTCAGTAGCGAGCCGGTGCAGGTGGGCGGCGAGTTCGGGGTCGTCGCTCAGCCGGGGCATGCTGCCTCCGAGGTGGCGAGCAGGTCCTCGTAGGGGACTCCGAGGGCCTGGGCGAGCTGGTAGACGGTGCGGCGCGAGGGGGTGCGCTGGCCGTTCTCCAGCCGACAGAGGTAGCTGCGGGTGCGCCCGATGCGGCGGGCGAGCTGTTCCAGGGACCAGTCGCGCTCCTCGCGGAGGCGACGGAGTTTGTCCCCGACTATTGGTGTGCCATCCATGCCAACATGTTGCCTGTCGTTGCCTATCTGTGTCAACATCAACCGGCGAAATTGACCAACAATGACGATGACAAGGTGATGTGACACACATCAGGCCCGCATGTGTCCCACACGACGGCAGCACGGGGATAGATAGAGTGGTTGCCTACCGTTGCCTGCACGGTGAGAGAGACCAAATGGAAACGAGCGCGAGATGGCAGCGACTAGCGCAGCTCCTCGTGGAGCGACGAACAGCACTACGTCCCGATAGATGGGACGACCGCACCCAATTTGCAGCCGACACCGGCCTCAGCTACCGCTCCCTGTCTGACCTGGAACGAGGACGACGCGGCAACTACAAGCCAGCCTGGCTGGCCAAGGTCGAGGCTGCCTACCGGCTCGCCCCGGGAGCAATCCGGCGGTTCGTCGACGGCCTGGCGGACGGCCTGGAGACCACGGACAGGAACCCGGCAGCGGAAAGCGGCGACCCCTCTACGCCGCTCTCCGCCGCCAAGGCCCGCCGCCTCGACGAGATCCCGACTCCCCAGCGGCCGACCGAGGCCGAGGAGTGGGTCGAGGGCGTGTCGTGGTGGCCGTCCCGGCGGGACCCGGAGCACATCGTCGTGTACCGGGCACGCTGGACCGACCCGCAGGGGCGGCGGCACGAGTACGTCACCGAAGCCGACCCAAATACGCCACTCTCCGTAGTCGTGGACTATCTGGAAAGACAACGGAAGGAGGGAATCCTCTCCTAGGTGGACATTTGGATAATGTGTACCCAGGCATAGACAACAGCCGCCACCGAATGCATTGGTGGCGACTGTTTTTTTCATGTCCATACCGGGCGCAGTTTCGCTCCAGAACAGGTAACGTAGTGACCCCTGATCCACATTGTGGAAGCGCTGCTGCAAAGGAGATTCGAGGGGGAGGCATGCGTTGTCCACTCTGACTGTGTCTGTCCATACCCGCCTCGACGGGGCGCCGGTGGAGGTGTCCCGCGCCGACTCCTCCACCACCGTCCACATTCGCGAAGCCACGACCTACCGTCAGGTCGTCCAGGTTCTGGGCGAGCACCTGGACGATGACGAGACCGCCCGATTGCATGAGGTCTTTCAGGCGGCCGGATTCACCCTGGGGTCCGACCGAGAGATCAAACGGTCGGACTTCTCCTAACCCCAAAGAATGTGAGAAAATCCCCGAGCTATTCAGCTCGGGGACATCTCATCATCCCTGCGGCGGGCCGAACACAATCCGCACCAACTCCTCCACCGGAGGCCGAGTGTTACGCCCCGGAACCCGCGCCGGCAGCACCCGGATCTCTCGAGTCGCAACCCGCAACGCCGCACGCCGCTGGTCCAACCCCCAACCCCGCCACACCGCCAACACGTCCTCGGCATCCGCCAACCGCGCCACCAGCGGATCCACCAGCCGCGGCCGAGCAGCCTGCCGCAGCTCCTCCAACTGGCGTTGCAGCGCCCGCTCCCGAGCCGACGCGATCCGCGGCGTCACCAGCCCGACCTCGACATCCTCTTCCAACTGGCGCAGCTCCTCCTCAATCTTGAGAATCTCAACGCGAGCCCGCTCCACCTCCTCCGGGCCCTCCCGGTCCACGAACGCCTCCAGCACGTCCGGGCGCGCGAACTCGCGGACGACCAGCACCTCAACCGCCTCATCCAGCCAGTCCGCACGCCGCGACACGTGCCCCATCGGAGCCCCCTCATACAGGCCCGCACACCTGTACCGCCACCCCGCTGGATCAACCTCACCGTCGGGGGCGCGCCCATGCCCCCTGCGGGGCACAGCCCGGATATCGCCGCCGCACACGTCACATACCGCCCCTCCTGACAGCAGCCACCGGGCAGCACCATCCCGACTGAACCGCTGCCCTGCTGCTGCGGCGCGCCGCCGAGTGCGGGTGAACGCGGCCTGCACCTCCGCCCACTCGGTCGGCGACAGGACAGGCTCCCACTGGCCTCGGGCGACCTCTTGGCCCTTGTGGGTCCGCACCCCCTTCAGCTCGGGGCGGCTCATCACCCGCCGCAGGTTCGCCGGCACCCACCCCAGCGCGACACGCTCCCCCCCCCCGGAGTAGACAAATCCCCTCTAAGTTAAAAACAAATGAACCG
>JADGHC010000314.1 GCA_019689655.1 Microbispora sp. | reverse complement strand
TCACAGTGGTCATCGGGCCGCCTCCATCGGGGAGTTCTGCTTCTGGGATTCGTCGTCGGCGCCGTGGCCGGTCAGCGCCAGGAAGACCTCGTCCAGCGTCGGCTTGGCGACGCTCACCGAGGAGATGCCGAGGCCCGCTTCGCGCAGGCCGATCAGTACGTCCGCGGCCCGGTTGGGGTCGGGGAGGGGGATGTTCATGCGGCCCGATTCGGGGGTCAGGACCGGCTCCTCGCTCAGCAGCCGGCGCACGACGTCGGCGGCCAGGGCGGTGTCGGAGCCCTCCGTCAGGCGAAGCTGCAGGGTCGACTCGCCGACCTGGGTCTTCAGCGCGTCGGGGGTGTCCTCGGCGACCTTCCTGCCGCGGTCGATCACCGCGATGCGGTCGGCGAGCTGGTCGGCCTCGTCCAGATACTGGGTGGTCAGGAGGATCGTGGAACCGTCGGTGACCAGCTCGCGGATCGTGTCCCACATCTGACCCCGGGTTCTCGGGTCGAGGCCGGTCGTGGGCTCGTCCAGGAAGATCAGGGGTGGCCGGGTGATCAGGCTCGACGCCAGGTCGAGGCGGCGGCGCATGCCACCGCTGAACTGGGACAGCGGGCGGTCGGCCGCCTCCTGCAGGCCGAAGCGGTCGAGCAGGTCGGCGGCGATGATCTTGGCCTTGCTGTTGGTCAGGCCCTGGAGGCGGGCGAACAGCCAGAGGTTCTCCCGGGCGGTGAGATCCTCGTCCACCGAGGCGTACTGGCCGGTGACGCCCAGCAGCTGCCGGACGCGGTGAGGCTCCCGCCGGACGTCGACACCGAAGATCTCGGCGTGGCCGCCGTCGATGGGGAGCAGGGTGGCGAGCATCCGGAGCGTGGTGGTCTTGCCCGCCCCGTTGGGGCCGAGCACCCCGAAGATCTCGCCCTGCCGTATGTGAAGGTCGATCCCGTCCACGGCCCGGAAATCCCCGAAGGTCTTCACCAGTCCTTCGGCCCGGACCGCGCTGAGGTTCGTCATCGCGCGTCTCCTTTCCGGAGACCGGGAACCTCCCGGCCTCCGGAAAAGAGCATCCGCGCCGCCGGCTTCATCGCGGCTTCACGCCGGTTTCGCCGCCGGACCGGCGGTTTCATGTGCCGGCCCGGTGGTTTCACGTGCCGGGCCGGCGGTTTCACGCGATGCGGCGCACCCGCCTCAGTGCGAGTGGCGGGGTACGGCGCTGCCGCTGCCGCCGGTGAGGAAGTCCAGGTCGGCGCCTTGGTCGGCCTGGAGGACGTGCTCGCTGTACAGACGCACCCACCCACGCTCGGCGGGCGGCTGCGGGGGCCGCCAGGCCGCGCGACGGCGTTCGAGCTCCGCGTCGTCCACCAGCAGGTCCAGGCGCCGCGCCGAGACGTCGAGCCGGATCAGGTCGCCCGTACGCACCAGGGCGAGGGGGCCGCCCACCGACGCCTCCGGGGCCACGTGCAGGATGCAGGTGCCGTACCCGGTGCCGCTCATGCGGGCGTCGGAGATCCGCACCATGTCCGTGATTCCCTCGGTGAGCAGCCGCCGCGGCATGGGCACGTTGCCCACCTCGGGAAAGCCCGGGTAGCCGCGTGGCCCGGCGTTCCTGACCACGATGACCGTGTCGGCGGTGACCTCCAGCTCCGGGTCGTCGGCGACGGCGATGTAGTCCTCGATCCGGTCGAACACCAGCGCCGGCCCGGTGTGCCGGAGCAGATGGGGCGAGGCGGCGGAGACCTTCAGCACGGCCCCCGACGGCGCGAGCGACCCGCGCAGCACGGCGGTCCCCGACCCGGCGGGCTGGAACGGCTCCTCCATCGTGCCGATGACGTCCCGGTTCCAGCACTGGGCACCGCTGATGTTGTCGGCCACGCTCTTCCCGCTGACGGTGACATGGTCCAGGTGCAGCAGGGGGGCGATCTCCTTCATCACCGCCGGGAGGCCGCCCGCGTACGCGAAGTCCTCCATGAGGTACCTGCCGGAGGGCATCAGGTTCACCAGCATGGGCACGTCGGCGGTGAGCGTGTCGAAGTCCTCCAGCGACAGCGGTACCCCGAGGCGCCCGGCGATCGCGAGCAGGTGCACCACCGCGTTGGTGGAGCCGCCGATCGCGGCGTTGACCCGGATGGCGTTCTCGAAGGCTTCGCGGGTGAGCACGGTGGACATCCGCTGGTCTTCCTCGACCATGGCCACGATCCGGCGCCCGGCGGCCTGCGCCAGCGCGTACCGGCGGGAGTCGACCGCCGGAAGGGCCGCGGCTCCCGGCAGCTGGATGCCGAGCGCCTCGGCCACACAGGCCATCGTGGAGGCGGTGCCCATGGTCATGCAGTGCCCGCGGCTGCGGGACATGCAGATCTCCGCCTCGGCGCAGTCGGCCGCCGTCATCCGGCCGGCGCGCAGTTCCTCGGTGAAACGCCACACGTCGGTGCCCGATCCGATGTCCCGTCCGCGGAACTTGCCGTTCAGCATCGGCCCGCCGGTGACCATCAGCGTCGGCAGGTCGACGCTGGCCGCGCCCATCAGCAGCCCGGGGGTGGTCTTGTCGCAGCCGGACAGCAGCACCACCCCGTCGAGCGGGTTGGCCCGGATCAGCTCCTCGGCCTCCATCGCCAGCAGATTGCGGTAGAGCATGGTCGTCGGCCGCATCATCGGCTCCCCCAGGCTCATCGCCGGGAACTCCAGCGGCAGGCCGCCGCTCTCCCACACGCCGCGCTTCACCGCCTCGGCCACGTCGCGCAGGTGGGCGTTGCACGGGGTCAGTTCCGACCACGTCGTGGCGATGCCGATCACCGGGCGGCCGTCGAAGACGTCGTCCGCGAACCCTTGGTTGCGCATCCACGATCGATGGATGAACCCGTTGCGGCCCTCGGCTCCGAACCACTCCTGACTGCGCCGCGGGGCATTCGACATCGGCATACCTCTCTGTCGTATCAATCGGCTGCTGGACGACCGGTCGCGGCTTATCGCAGTCCTCCGACGGACAGCCCGCCGCGCCAGTGCCGCTGCAGGGTGAAGAAGGCGATGATCAGCGGGATCACCGAGACGAGCGCGCCCAAGATGATGAGACTCCAGAGGGACGTACTACCCGCGTTGTTCGCCGAGGCGATTCCCTGCCAGAGGCCGAGCCCGACGGTGACGGGGAAAAGGCGGTTGTCGGAGAGCATGGCGAGGGGCAGGAAGTAGTTGTTCCAGGACGCCACGGCGGACAGCAGCAGCACCGTGACCACCGCGGGCCGCATCAGCGGAAACGCGACCTGGAAGAACGTCCGGAGCTCACCCGCGCCGTCGACTCGCGCCGCGTCCAAAATCTCGTCGGGGACCGCGTCGCGCGCGTACACGTGCATCAGATAGACGCCGAACGGATTGAGCAGCGAGGGGAGGATCACCGCCCATATCGTGTTCGTCAGGCCGAGCCCGGAAAACATCATGAAGGTGGGGATCACCAAGGCGGTCGCGGGCACCATCAACGCGCCGAGCAGGACCGAGAAGCTGAAGCGCCGGCCCGCGAACCGGTATTTGGCGAATCCGTAGCCGGCCATGACGGCCAGGATCGTGGCGCCGATCCCGCCCGCGAGCGCGTACAGCGTGGAGTTGAGGATCCACCTGCCGTAGATGCCGCCGTCGTAGGTGAACAGCCGCTGGAGGTTGCCGAAGTAGTCGATCCGGTCGGCGAACCACAGGGTGTTGCCGCCGCCGAACAGGCCGCTGGCGTCCTTGGAGCTGTTGACGATGACCCACCAGAACGGCACGAGGAAGTACACGACCACGAAGCCGAGGAAGATCTGCAACGGGAGATGGCGCTGGGGACGGCGGCGTGCACCGGCTCGGGAGCTGCCGATCATCAAAAGAAGCTCCTCCGCTTGCGGGTGAAGAACAGGAAGAGGTAGACGCAGGCGAACACGACCCCGCCGAGGGCGAAGGAGATCGCCGAACCGTAGGTGAAGTTCGCGAGCCCGAAGGCCTGCTGGTAGGCGTACATGTTGGGAGTGAATCCCGGCGAGATCGTTCCGGCCGCGAGGTTTCGCAGAATCTGCGGTTCGTTGAAGAACTGCAGGGTGCCGATGAGCGAGAAGACCAGGATCAAAAGCAGCGCGGGGGCGATCAACGGGATTTTGATCCGCAGCGCGATCTGCCATTTCCCGGCGCCGTCCATGCGGGCGGCCTCGTAAAGCGCCGGGTCGATGCCCTGGAGCGCGGCGTACAAAATGATCATGTAGTAGCCGGACCACTGCCAGGTGACGATGTTGACCAGGCCGTAGAAAATCAGATTTTTACTGAAGAAGTCGGGGGCGGTGGCACCGAACAAGCCGAAGATGTCGGAGAGCGGCCCGAAGCTTTTGCTGTACAGGAAGCCCCACATAACCGCCCCGATGACCGTGGGAATGGCATAGGGGAGGAAAATCATGAGGCGAGAGAAACGCGTGAACAGCGAGGTCACGCCGTCCAGGATGAGGGCCATCACGAGCGCGACGATGATCTGCAGCGGGATGGCGACGAGCGAAAAGCGGATGACGAACCACACCCCGGAGAGAAAAGTCGGGTCGGTGAACGCCTTCACGTAGTTGCCGAGGAAGACGAAGCTGACACCGCCGATCAGCTTCTTCTGCCAGAGGCTGAGGTAAAACGCGTACGCGAGCGGGGCGATGAGAAGCGCCAGGAAGACGATCCCGAACGGTCCGACGAAGAGCCACCCCATCACGTGCTCACGGAGGCGCACCTTCCCGCGGACCTTTTTCGTTTTCTTTTGAGTGCGCGCCGCACTCTCCTCGATCAGGAGGGTCATTGTGGGCTCCGGGAACTCGATACGAGGGCCACGGGCGGGCCGGGGGACGCCCGGCCCGCCCCGCGTCTGTCACTGGACGGTGAACCCTTGCTCCTTGGCGTAGTTCACCACGTCCTCCTGAAGCCGGTCGGCGGCCTGCGAACCGGTCACGGAGCCCTCGATCATCGCGCTGATCTGCTTCGTCATGGCGTCGTAGTAGTACTGGCCGAACGGCGCGTAGGTCATGCCCTGGTAGGCGTTCGCCGCGGGGACGTAGACCTCCTTGTTCGCCTGCTGGCCGTCGAAGAACGCCACCTTCGCATTCACGAAGTCGGAACTGTTGAGCGCCTTGAGGTTCAACGGGAAGATGATCTGGTTGGTCCACCCGTCGGTGAGCGACTCGTCGTCGGCGTAGAGGCCGTAGGCGACCTTCGCCGCGAGTTCGGGGTTCTTCGCCTGGCTCGTCACCGAGAAGGCCGAGCCGCCCCAGTTCACCTGCACCGGGTTGTCGGGATCCCACTGCGGCAGCGGCGCGACCGCCCACGTGCCGGTGTCCTCGCCCTTGCCGACGCCGGCGCCGGTGAGATATCCGGGCGCCCACGCCGCCGAGATGTAGGTCGCGTACTTGCCGTTGACCACACCGGCGATGTACTCCGGCGTGAACTGGTCCTGCGTCCCGACCAGGCCCTTCTTGGCCAGGCGCCCCCAGTATTCGAGCACGTCCTTGGAGGCCTGGTCGTTCAGCTTGATGCCGATCGTCTCCGGCTTCGCCGGGTCGTAGGTGAACGGATGCGCGCCCTTCTGGATCTGCAGCGCCATCATGACGGCCGGCACGTTCGCGCCCAGGTCGCCGAACAGCGGGCCCCCCGCGTCCTTCACCTTCTGCGCCGCCCGTTCATACTCGGCCCACGTTTTCGGCGGTGTGATCTTGTACTTCTCGAAGATGTCCTTGCGGTAGATCATCGCCATCGGGCCGCCGTCGACCGGCACGCCGTAGATCCCGTCGCGGATAGTGACGTCCTTCCACGCGCCCGCGCTGTAGTTGTCCTTGACGGCGTCGTAGCCGTACTTCTTGATGTCGACGAGCGCGTTTTGGATCTGGAAGGTCGGGATCCGGTCCGCCTCGATCATGATGACGTCGGGCGCGCCGGTGCCCGCCGAGATGGCCGTCTGGAACTTGTCGTACTCGTCGCCGCCCTGGCCGACGTTGGTCCAGCAGACCTGCACCTCGTTGTTCTGCTTGTTGAAGTTGTCGACGACGAGCTGCATGTTGGGGTACCAGCCCCAGAAGGTCACGACCGGCAAGTCCTTCTTGGGGATCGTGTTGGTGCAGTTGCTCGCGTTGTTTCCGCCCGCGGCGCCGGCGCTCGCGGTGTTTCCGCCCGCGGTGCTGCTCCCCCCTCCCACGTCGGGGGCGCAGGCGGCGAGCACGCCCGCGGCGGCGAGCATGGTTGCCGTGGCAAGTATTCTCTTCGTCTTCGTTGACATGATCTCCCCTTCGGGACGCACAGGAATTCATGCGCCGCCGCTACGGCCGGGCGATCGGCCTGGGCTGGGTGCGGACGGTACATCCGCACCCAGCCCTTATGTCGTTTTCTCATGTGAGCGCTAACACGCTCACGTGCGTGGTAGCACCGAAATCCGGTGCTGTCGTCTCCTACGGGCTGATCAGCGCTTGAACAGCCGCGGTGCCAGGTCGATGAGGTTCTTCTGCCACACGTCCCAGCCGTGCGGCCCGGGGGTGACCCCGTCGAACTCGTAGTGAATACCGAGATCGTCCATCGTGTCCAGTCCCGCCATGAACGAGGGGTACACGAAGTCGGTCTGGTCGCCGACGTACATGCGCAGCAGCTTGGTTCCGCTGTTGATCGCTTCCACGTCGACGCCGGCACCGCTGCCGAACCCGGCCGAGAACGCCGCGATGTAGGCGAACTCGCCGGGGTACGCCTTGAGCACCCCGAGCGTCTGTGCACCACCCATCGAGAGGCCGGCGAGGGCCTGCTTCGACGGGTCGCCGGAGATGTTGTAGTGGGCACGGGCCGCCGGGACGATGTTGTCCAGCAGCTCCTTGTTGAAGTCGGGCACGTTGCCGTTGCCCATCACCACGACCATCGGCACCAGGTCCCCGTCGAGGAACTCGTGGTCGAGGATCTGCTTGGCACGGCCCATCTCCACCCAGTCCGTGTAGCTCTGGCCGCTACCGTGCTGGAGGTAGAAGACGGGGTAGGGCTCGGCGCGGTTCGGGTCGTATCCCGGCGGGAGCCACACCAGCGCGGTCCGATCCTGGTTGGCCACGTCGCTGTGGTAGGTCAGGCTCTCGACCTTCCCACCCTGACCGGCGGGAACGTCCGTGAGCAGGCGTGCCCTCTCCCCGGGGACGAGGAAGGTGCTCCAGTTCGGCTCGGAGGTCACCTTCGTCGGGTTCGAC
>JADGHC010000313.1 GCA_019689655.1 Microbispora sp. | reverse complement strand
TACTGCTCGCGCGGCAGGCCGGGCGGGTTGACCAGGGACTCGGGGACCGCCTCGGTGGACAGGCCCCAGCGGGCGAGGACCTTGCCGTAGGTGCCGTCCTTGATCAGCGAGTTGAGGGCGTCGCTGATCGGCTTGGCCAGCCCGTTGCCCTTGCGCGTCATGGCGGCGATGAGCCCCTGGAGCGTGGGGCCGGCGCCGGAGAAGGTGCCGACGATCTTCGTTTCGCCGCTCACCGCCACGTGGTACGCCGCGGTGGGGTTGGGGCCGAAGTACGCCTGGATGCGGCCGGACTTCAGCGCGAGGTAGATGTCGGCGGGCTGCGCGTAGTACTGGATCTCGACGGGTTTCAGCCCGGCCTCGCGGTTCTGCTTGTCCCAGCCCAGCAGGATCTTCTCCTGATTGGTGCCGGAGCCGACCGCCACGCGGAGCCCGGCGACGTCGGCCGGTTTGGTGATCGCGGTGATCGGGCTGTTCTTCGGCACCTCCCACGCGAGCTGGTCCAGGCGGTAGGTGGCGAAGTCGTAGACGTCCTTGCGCTCCTCCGTCACCGTGATGTTGGAGAAGCCGGCCGCGTACTTGCCGGACCGCACGGCGAGGAACAGGTTCTCCCACGACGTGGGCTCGAGGCGCAGCTTCAGGCCGAGCACGTCGGCGACGAGGGAGGCGATGTCCTCCTCCACGCCGATGGGGGTGACGTTGTCGTCGGCGAGGAACGACAGCGGCGGGTTGAACGTGGTGGTGCCGACCAGGAGCTCCCCCTTGGCCCGGATCTCGGCGGGCACCTCCGCGGCGATCTCCTCCACCTTCGACGCCCTGATCCGGTCCTGCTCCGGGCTCGTGTTGATCTTCAAGACGCCGGAGGAGGCCGCCGGCGCGGCCTCGGTCGCGGCGTCCTCGGGGACCGTGCCGCAGGCGGCCAGCAGCAGCAGGGCGGACAGGCCGAGTACGGATAATCGGGATGCGACAGACATGCGTTCTTCCTTCGGGATCAACGGCTTCCGGGACAGAGCCGGAAGGTCAGAGCACCTTGGCGAGGAAGGCTCGGGTGCGTTCATGCCGCGGGCTGTCGAGCACCTGCGGCGGCGGGCCGTGTTCGATGATCCGGCCGGCGTCCATGAAGGCCACGGTGTCGGCCACCTCGCGGGCGAAGCCGATCTCATGGGTCACCACGATCATGGTGGTGCCGCTGCGGGCGAGGTTCTTCATGACTTCCAGCACCTCGCCCACCAGCTCGGGGTCGAGCGCCGAGGTGGGCTCGTCGAACAGCACGACCTTGGGCCGCAGCGCCAGTGCCCGGGCGATCGCGACGCGCTGCTGCTGCCCGCCGGACAGCTGCCGCGGATAGGCGTCGGCCTTGTCGGACAGGCCCACCTGTTCGAGCAGCTCGTCCGCCAGCGCCTCGACCTGGTCGCGGGGGCGTCGCCGGCCCGAGAGCGGGGCCTCGGTCACGTTCTGCCGGACGGTGAGATGAGGGAACAGGTTGAAGTTCTGGAAGACGAAGCCGATCTTGGCGCGCTGGCGCAGGATATCGCGTTCCCTCAGCTCATACAGCCGATCTCCGGATCGCCGGTAGCCGATGAACTCGCCGTCCACGGTGACGTACCCGCGGTCGATCTTCTCCAGATGGTTGATGGTACGCAGCAGCGTCGACTTGCCCGACCCGGAAGGACCGATGATCACCGTCACCTCGCCGGGCCGCACCTGCAGGTCCACCCCGCGCAGGACCTTCAGCGGGCCGTAGCTCTTGTGGACCCCGCGCACGTCGACCATGGGCGTGCTCATCGCGCCCCGCCTCCGCCCGCGGCCGCACGCCGCCGGGCGGCCGGCCGTACGGCGAGAACGCGGCGCACCCGCTGCACGGGGGTGGGCGGCAGCGCGCTCGCCTGGCCGCGCCCGAACCTGCGCTCCACGTAGTACTGCGCCACCGACAAGGCCGTGGTGAGGAGGAGATACCAGATCGCGGCCACCAGCAGCATGGCGATGACCCGGCCGTTGCGGTTGTAGATCACCTGCACCTGGTAGAACAGCTCGGGCAGCGCCATGATGTAGACGACCGAGGTGCCCTTGACCAGGCCGATGATCTCGTTGCCCGCGGCCGGGACGATCGTCCGCATGGCCTGCGGAAGCTGGATCCGGAAGATCTGCCTGGCCCTCGGGATGCCCAGTGCGGCGGCCGCCTCCATCTGGCCCGGGTCCACCGAGAGGAATCCCCCGCGTACGATCTCCGCGGCGTACGCCGCCTGGTGCAGCGCCAGGCCGAGCACCGCGGCCGTCACGGGCCCGATCAGGTCCATCGACTCGACGGAGAAGAACGCCGGGCCGAACGGCACCCCGAACGAGATGTGCTTGTACAGGGCGGCGAGGTTGTACCAGAACAGCAGCTGCAGGATGAGCGGCACGGAACGGAACAGCCACACATAGCCCCAGGCCACCGACACGAGCAGCGGGACGCGGGACAGCCGCATCAGCGCGAGCACGGTCCCGAGCAGGAAGCCGAGCGCGATGCCGAGCGCGGTCAGCTCCACGGTGAACAGCACCGCGTGCACGACCGAGGGATGGAACAGGTACGCGCCGACGACCGGCCAGTCCCAGGCCGGGTTGGTGATGAGCGCGTTGACGGCCATCGCCAGCAGCACCAGCACCACGGCCCCGGCGATCCAGCGTCCCGGGCGGCGTGCCTTGACGACGGTCAGCGCGCCGGCGGGCTCCGCCGGCGCCTCGATCGCGGCGGGCGCGGTCATGGCGTCTCCGGTGCGGTAGGTGGATGGACCTCGATGGGCGATCCATCTTCAGCACAGCGATCGCTATACCGTCAAGCCCTACTTGTTTAGTAGGTTTTTATCTACGATACGTCGCAGGCGGACGAATGACAGGAGGTCCGATGCCGAAGGCGTATGTGTTCACCCGATACGGGGGCCCGGAGGTCGAGGCGTTCGCTGAGCTCGAACGGCCGGTGCCCGGTCCCGGGCAGGTGCTCGTGGCGGTACGGGCGGCCGGGGTCAACCCCGTCGACTGGAAACAGCGGAACGGCCACCTCGCGCAGATCGCCCCGGTCGACTTCCCGGCCGTGTTCGGCCGCGAGGTGTCCGGAGTGGTCGAGCAGGTCGGGGATGACGTCACCGAGTTCGCGTCCGGTGACGCGGTCTTCGGCAACACGGCCGCCGGCGGTTTCGCCGAGTACGCGCTGCTCCCCCGCGAACTGACCGCGCGCAAGCCCGACGGCCTGTCGTTCACGGACGCGGCGGCCCTGCCCGTGGCCGCCGCCACCGCGTACGACGGCGTGCACCAGCTGGGACTGCCGGCCGGCGCCACCGTGTTGATCACCGGCGTCGGCGGCGGAGTCGGAGTGGCCGCGGCGCAGATCGCCAAGCACACGGGCGCCACCGTGATCGGCACGGCCAGTGCCGGCAAGAAGGACTTCGTCGAGTCGCTGGGCGTCGTCCACGTCGAGCCGGGGCCGGGCGCGATCGACCGGATCCGCGCCGCCGCGCCGGACGGCGTCGACGCGATCTACGACCTGGTCGGCGGCGCCGCGCTCGAGGAGGTGGCCGAGGTGCTGAAGGACCGGTCGAAGCTGATCAGCGCGGCCGACGGGGAGACGGTCACCCGGCTCGGCGGTTCCCTCGTCCAGCGAGCCCGTAACAGGGCGGTGCTCGAGGCTGTGGCCGACCTGGCCGTGAGCGGCACGCTGCGGCCGTACGTCACGCGGACCTTCCCCCTTTCGCAGGCGCCCACGGCCCTGCGCGAGGTGGAGGACGGCCACGCCCGCGGCAAGATCGTGATCGAGGTCGGCGCGTGAGCGGCGGCCACGGCGGCGGGTTCCCGGGAGAGCCTGCGTGAGCGGCCGGCACCCCTTGGACAACCCCGCGTGGGCGTCCCTGACCGGGCCGCACGCGCACTTCGCCGAGCGGTACGGCAGCGCGCTGCGCTACCCCGGCGACGTCGCTCCCTTCTTCGCGCTGCCCGACGAGCCGGAGCCCGCGGACTGGCACGACCTCGCCGTGCTCGCCGGGCCCGGCGTCGCGGTCTCGGTCACCGGCGGCACGGTCGCGCCGCCGTACGGCTGGGAAGTGGTGGCGCACGGCGCGGGCGTGCAGCTGGTCGGCGACGACGTGGTGCCGGCCCCGGACGACGAGGCGGTGCGGCTGGGGCCGGCGGACGTGCCGGAGATGCTGGACCTCGTCGCGCGCACCCAGCCCGGCCCGTTCCGGCCGCGCACCGTCGAGCTGGGCACCTACCTCGGCATCCGGCGCGGCGGCGCGCTGGTCGCGATGGCCGGGGAGCGTCTGCACCCGCCCGGCTGGACGGAGATCAGCGCGGTCTGCACCGATCCGGCATTCCGCCGTCAGGGGCTGGCGTCGCGGCTGGTGCCGGCGGTCGCCGCCGGCATCCGGGCCCGCGGCGAGATCCCGTTCCTGCACGCCGCCGCGAGCAACACCCCGGCCATCCGGGTCTACGAGGCGCTCGGCTTCCGCCTCCGCAGGCGGACGACGTTCGCCACCGTACGCGTGCCCGCCGACGTACCGGTCGCGTGAGGCCGGCGGATCGGGCGACCGTTTCGAGACACCAGGAGTCCCCGTGACCAAGCAGATCCACCTCGCCGCGCACTTCCCCGGCGTGAACCACACGACGGTCTGGTCCGACCCCGCGTCCGGCAGCCAGATCGACTTCGACTCGTTCCGCCATCTGGCCCAGACGGCCGAGCGCGGCAAGTTCGACTTCTTCTTCCTCGCGGAAGGGCTGCGGCTGCGCGAGGTGAAGGGGCGCATCCACGACCTGGACGTCGTGGGACGCCCCGAGTCGCTCACGGTCCTGTCCGCCCTGGCCGCCGTCACCACCCACCTGGGACTCGCCGCGACGGTGAACTCCACCTTCAACGAGCCGTACGAGGTGGCCCGGCGGCTCGCCACGCTCGACCACCTGAGCGGCGGCCGGGCCGCGTGGAACGTGGTGACCAGCTTCGACGCCTTCACCGGGGAGAACTTCCGCAGGGGCGGCTTCCTGGCCGAGGCCGACCGGTACACCCGCGCGAAGGAGTTCCTCGACACCGCCGGGGAGCTGTGGGACTCGTGGGCGCCCGACGCGGTGGCGGCGGACCCGGAGTCGGGGCGGTTCCTCCGGCCCGGCGGCCTCACCCCCTTCCGGCACCGGGGGCGGCATTTCGACATCTCCGGGCTGTTCAACGTGCCCCGCGGGCCCCAGGGCCATCCGGTCATCATCCAGGCCGGAGACTCCGACGAGGGCCGCGAGTTCGCCGCGTCGTCGGCCGACGTGATCTTCAGCCGGCACAGCACGCTGGAGGACGGCCGTGCCTTCTACCGGGACGTCAAGCGCCGGCTCGCCAAGTACGGCAGGCGGCCCGAGGACCTCAAGATCATGCCCGGGGTGACGTACGTGCTCGGCGACACCGAGGCCGAGGCCGAGGAACGGGCCCGCGAGATCCGGCGCGCGCAGGTCGGCCCGCAGACCGCGCTGTACCTCCTGGAGGCCGTGTGGGGCCGCGACCTGTCCGGATACGACCCGGACGGCCCGCTGCCCGACGTCGAGCCGAACCTGGACGAGGGCGTGGCCAAGGGACACGCGGCGTTCCGCCGCGACCGCGGCGAGCTGGTGGCCAAGTGGCGCGCCCTCGCCGAGGAGAAGAACCTGTCGATCCGCGAGCTCGCCATCGAGGTCTCCTCACGGCAGACCTTCATCGGCACGCCGCAGACGGTCGCCGATCAGATCAACCACTTCGTGCAGACCGACGCGGCCGACGGCTTCATCTTCGTGCCCCATCTGACTCCCGGCGGGCTGGACGAGCTGGTGGAGAAGGTCGTCCCCCTGCTGCAGGAGAAGGGCGTGTTCCGGGCCGACTACACCGGGACGACCCTCCGCGACCACCTGGGCCTGGCCCCCCGTACCCCCCACCGCACCGAGGAGAACCGATGACGCTGCATCTCGCCGTCGCACTGGACGGCGCGGGCTGGCACCCGGCCGCCTGGCGCGCCGAGGGCGCGCGGCCGGACCGGCTGTTCACCCCCGGCTACTGGGCCGAGCTCGCCGCCGAGGCGGAGCGCGGCCTGCTCGACTTCGTCACCTTCGAAGACGCCCTCGGCCTCCAGTCCTCCCGCCCCAACGAACCCGACGAGCGCCTCGACCGGGTGCGCGGACGGCTCGACGCGGTGCTGATCGCCTCGCGCGTGGCCCCGCTGACCTCCCGGATCGGCCTCGTCCCGAGCACCAGCACGACCCACACCGAGCCGTTCCACGTCGCCATCGGCATCGCCTCGCTCGACCACATCAGCCGCGGCCGGGCCGGGTGGCGGCCGCAGATCTCGGCGCGCCCCGACCACGCCGCCCATTTCGGCCGCCGGGTCTTCCCCCCGGTGGACTTCGCCAAGCCCCGCGATCCCGCCCTCGCCGCGCACGTGGCCGACCTGTTCGCCGAGGCCGCCGACGTGGTCGAGGTGGCCCGCCGGCTGTGGGACAGCTGGGAGGACGACGCCGAGATCCGCGACGTCGCGACCGGCCGGTTCATCGACCGCGACAAGCTGCACTACATCGACTTCACCGGCCGTTGGTTCAGCGTGAAGGGTCCCTCGATCACGCCGCGCTCCCCGCAGGGCCAGCCGCTGGTCACCTCGCTGGCCCACGACACGCTGCCGTACGAGTTCGCGGCGAAGACCTCCGACGTGGTGTACGTCACGCCGCGCGACCGGGAGGACGCCGCCGCCATCGTCGAGCGGGTCCGGGCCGCGGAGGCGGCCGTGGGACGCACCGAGCCGCCGCTGCGGATCTTCGCGGACCTGGTGGTCTTCCTCGACGACCGCGACGCGGCCGGCCGCAAGGCGCGGCTGGACGACCTCGACGGCGCCGAGTTCGGCTCGGACGCCCACATCTTCACCGGCACCCCCGCGGGGCTCGCCGGGCTGCTGCTGGACTGGCGGGAGGCGGGGCTGGCGGGGTTCCGGCTCCGGCCGGGCGTGCTGCCCCACGACCTCACCGCGATCACCCGCGGCCTGGTGCCCGAACTGCAGGCGGCGGGCGCGTTCCGCACCGCGTACAACACGGGCGATCTGCGCGGGCGGCTCGGCCTGGCCCGCCCCGCCAGCCGCTACGCGGCGTGAAACACGTGCGGGGGGGGCCCGGGGGGCCCCCGCCCCCCCCCCCCCCCCCCGGCCCCCCCCGCCCCCCCGCCG
>JADGHC010000312.1 GCA_019689655.1 Microbispora sp. | reverse complement strand
TGTTCTTCGTCGCGGAGGCGTTCATGTACTTCCACGACAAGAAGCGCGACGCCGCCGACGCCGCGCACGCACGGGCCATCGAGGAGGAGCTCGACGGGCCGTCCGCTGCGGAGGGCACCGCGGACGCGGTCGACTCGAGGGACTGACAGAACATCCCTCTGGTATTCCACGGCCGGCGGCGGTAGGTTCCGCCCATGGCGGATGAGATCGTCGTCCTGGTCAATCCCGCCGCCCGGGGCGGCCGTACGCTGCGCCTGCTCGACCCGGTGCTGCGGCGGCTGCGGACGGGTGGCCACCCGGTCTCGGTGATCGTCGGGACCTCGGCGGCGGACGCCCTCTCGCGGGCCCGCGCGGCCGTCGCCGCCGGACCTGCCGCGCTCGTCGCCTTCGGCGGTGACGGACTGGTCCACCTCGCCGTACAGGCCCTTGCCGGGACGGCCGTGCCGCTCGGGATCGTGCCCGCCGGGACCGGCAACGACATCGCCGCCGCCCTCGGCATTCCCCGCAAGGATCCGCTCGCCGCCGCGGACATCGTGACCTCCGGCGCCTGCCGGTCCATCGACGCGGCCAGGCTGGGCACCGGCGGGGGCCCGCCGGGCGAATGGTTCGCCGGGGTGCTCGCCTGCGGGTTCGACTCCCGCGTCAACGAGCGGGCCAACCGCATGACCCGGCCGCCCGGAATGGCGAAATACCTGGTCGCGCTCGTACGCGAGCTGCGGTCGTTCACGCCGATCCCGTTCCGGATCACCCTCGACGGGGAGGCCGCCGAGCGCGAGGCGATGCTGGTGGCGGTGGCCAACACCCGGTCGTACGGCGCCGGGATGCGGATCTGCCCGGACGCCCGGCCCGACGACGGCCTGCTCGACGTGCTCGTGCTCGGGGCGATGCCCACGGGGGAGTTCCTGCGCACGTTCCCCCGCGTCTACCGGGGCAGCCATACCGGGCACCCCGCGGTGACCCTGCGGCGGGCCCGGAGGGTGGAGATCGAGGTGCTCGACGGGGACGTGGTGGCGTACGCCGACGGCGAGCGGGCCGGCCCGGCCCCGCTGGCCTGCGTCGCCGAGCCGGGAGCGCTGCGCGTCCTGGTTCCGCGGTCCGCGGCCTGAAACCGGAGGCGTTCGCTCAGAAGGAACACTGATCACGGACGCCCGGAATCCCGTTATCGGTAGGGTTGGCGGTATGAGTACGCCAGCGGAACGCTATGCCGCCTTCCGTGAGAGGCAGTCCGGCACCGGACCCGCTCTCGCCTCGTTCCGCGAACTTTACGACTTCGAGCTCGACGAGTTCCAGATCGACGCCTGCCGGGCGCTGGAGGCGGGGGACGGCGTGCTGGTGGCCGCGCCGACCGGGTCGGGCAAGACGGTGGTGGGGGAGTTCGCCGTCCACCTCGCCCTGGAGCAGGGCCGCAAGTGCTTCTACACGACGCCCATCAAGGCGCTGTCCAACCAGAAGTACAACGACCTGGTCAGGCGGTACGGCGCGGGGAAGGTCGGCCTGCTGACCGGCGACAACAGCGTCAACGGCGAGGCCCCGATCGTGGTCATGACCACCGAGGTCCTGCGCAACATGCTGTACGCCGGTTCGAACACGCTGACCGGCCTGGCGTACGTGGTGATGGACGAGGTCCACTATCTGGCCGACCGGTTCCGCGGCGCGGTGTGGGAAGAGGTCATCATCCACCTGCCGGAGTCGGTGCGGGTGGTGGCGCTGTCGGCCACGGTCAGCAACGCCGAGGAGTTCGGCGAGTGGCTCGGCGCGGTGCGCGGCGACACCACGGTCATCGTGGACGAGCACCGGCCGGTCCCGCTGTGGCAGCACATGCTGGTCGGCAACAAGATGTACGACCTGTTCGTCGACGAGGGCGACGACACCCCGCGCATCAACCCCTCCCTCATGCGGGTCGTCCGCGACCAGATGCGGTTCGCCCAGGCCAGGGGGAGACGCGGCTACTCGCGGCGGGGCACGACGCCGAGCCGGTCGGATGTGATCGAGAAGCTCGACGCCGAGGGCCTGCTGCCGGCGATCACCTTCATCTTCTCCAGGAACGGCTGCGACGCCGCCGTCATGCAGTGCCTCTACTCGGGGCTGCGCCTCACCACCGAGGCCGAGGCGCACGAGATCCGCCAGATCGTGGACGAGCGGACCGCGCACCTGCCCGACGAGGACCTCGCGGTGCTCGGCTACCTCGAATGGCGCGACTGCCTGGAGCGCGGCCTGGCCGCCCACCACGCGGGCATGCTCCCGGCGTTCAAGGAGGTCGTGGAGGAGCTGTTCACCAAGGGACTGGTGAAGGCGGTCTTCGCGACCGAGACGCTGGCGCTCGGCATCAACATGCCGGCCAGGTCCGTGGTGATCGAAAAGCTCGACAAATGGAACGGCGAGACCCACGCCGACCTGACGCCGGGCGAGTACACCCAGCTCACCGGCCGGGCCGGGCGGCGCGGCATCGACGTCGAGGGCCACGCCGTGGTGGTCTGGCAGCCGGGCATGGACCCGCTCGCGGTCGCCGGCCTGGCCAGCACCCGCACCTATCCGCTGCGCTCCAGCTTCCAGCCGTCGTACAACATGGCGGTCAACCTCGTCGGGCAGGTCGGCCGGGAGCGGGCGCGGGCCCTGCTCGAGGACTCCTTCGCCCAGTTCCAGGCCGACCGCGCCGTGGTCGGGCTGACCCGCCAGCTCCGCAAGGCGGAGCAGGCCCTGGAGGGCTACGCCGAGGCCATGACGTGTCACCTGGGCGACTTCCAGGAGTACGCGGCGATGCGCAGGCGGCTTTCGGATCGGGAGGCCGAGCTGTCGCGCCAGCGGGGGGCGGCCCGCCGGGCCCGGGCCGTGCAGTCGCTGGAGGTGCTGCGGCCCGGCGACGTCATCCGCGTGCCGGGCGGCCGTCGCGCGGGCATCGCGGTCGTGCTCGATCCGGGCACCAACGGCCGGGGGCACGACGGGCCGTCCCCGCTGGTGCTGACGATCGGCAAGCAGGTCAAACGCCTGTCGCCGGCCGACTTCCCGGTGCCGGTCGAACCGGTCGAGAAGATCAGAATCCCGAAGGGGTTCAACCCGCGCTCGCCGAAGGAACGGGCCAACCTCGTCTCGACCGTGCACGCGAAGCTGGGCGACCGCGACCTCGGCAAGCCGCCGCGGGCGCGCGACCACACCGTGGAGGACGAGGAGATCACGCGCCTGCGGCGGGAGCTGCGCCGGCACCCGTGCCACGGCTGCGACCAGCGCGAGGACCACGCCCGCTGGGCCGAGCGCTACTACAAGCTGCTCCGGGAGACCGAGGGCCTGCGCCGCCGGGTCGAGGGACGCTCCCACGTCATCGCCCGGACCTTCGACCGGGTCTGCGGGGTGCTCGACCAGCTCGGCTACCTGGACGGCGAGACCGTCACCGAACAGGGCCGCAGGCTCGCCTCGCTCTACACCGAGCTGGATCTGCTCACGGCCGAGTGCCTGCGCGCGGGCGTGTGGAACCGCCTCGACCCCGCCGAGCTCGCCGCCTGCGTGTCGTCGCTGGTGTACGAGTCGCGGCAGGCCGACGACGTACGCAGCCCCAAGATCCCCGCCGGGGCCGCGCGCGAGGCCCTCGGGGAGATGATGCGCCTGTGGAGCGAGCTGGAGGGCATCGAGCAGGACCACGGCCTGTCCTTCATCCGCGAGCCCGACATGGGCTTCGCCTGGGCCGCCTTCCGCTGGGCCAAGGGGCACAGCCTCGACGCCGTGCTGACCGACTGCGACCTCGCGGCCGGCGACTTCGTCCGCTGGGTCAAGCAGCTTCTCGACCTGCTCGGCCAGCTCAGGGATGCCGCGCCGAAGGGGAGCAGGGTCGCCGACAACGCCACCAAGGCCATCGACGCCATGCGCCGCGGGGTCGTCGCCTACTCCTCGGTCAGCTGAGCCGCCGGGAGCCCGCTCCCGGTGCCGCCGGGACGCGCCGTCAGGCCAGCGCGGCGAGCAGGCGGTTGAGCGGGCTGTCGAGGCCGTACTTCTCCGACAGCGCGACCAGCCGCTCGGGGTCGCGCGGCGCGGCCGGCAGGGTGATGTCGACGTCCGGGACCGGGACGTCGCGGGCCACCCGGACCACGGTGGGGGCGACCTCCAGATAGTCGCGGGCGGCGGCGAGCTTGGCCCTGGCGCCCGCGGGGAAGCCGCCGGTGCCGCCCTCGTCCAGCGCGGCGAGCAGTGCGGGCAGCGACCCGAAGCGGGTGATGAGGGCCGCCGCCGTCTTCTCGCCGATGCCGGCGACGCCGGGCAGGCCGTCGCTGGGGTCGCCGCGCAGCGTCGCGAAGTCGGCGTACGCCCGGCCCGGGATGCCATACTTTTCCCGGATAAACGCCTCATCGATGATCTGCAGGTTACGAATGCCCCTTACTGTGTAAAGGGCACGGCATGGCTTCTCGTCGTCGACGAGCTGGAACAGGTCGCGGTCACCGGTGACGATGTCCACCGCCGCCGTCGCGGCCGTCGCGTAGGTGCCGATCACGTCGTCGGCCTCGTACCCGCCGACGCCGACGCGGGCGATGCCGACCGCGTCCAGGACCTCCTCGATGACCGGGACCTGCGGGGCCAGCGTGTCCGGCACCGACTCCTCGTCGCCGCTCGCCACCCGGTGCGCCTTGTACGACGGGATCGCGGCCACCCGGAACGCCGGCCGCCAGTCGGCGTCCATGCAGGCCACGATGTGCGTGGGAGAGTGCTGCCGGACCAGGGTGGCGATCATGTCGAGCAGCCCGCGTACCGCGTTGACCGGCATGCCGTCCGGCGAGGTCACCGACTCGGGGACTCCGTAGAAGGCGCGGAAGTACAGCGACGGGGTGTCGAGAAGCATCAGCACCCTGCCATTGTCGCGCCTGTTCAGGGGTGCCGCGGGCCTTCTCCGGTCACCGCGACGGCCAGCAGGCAGGTGTCGTCCTCCGGGTTGGGGCCGCCGATCGCCTCCAGCAGGAGGTCGAGGCCCGCGTCGAGGTCCGTTCCGGCCGCGCCGAGGCCGGTCGACACGGCCGCGTCCATGATGAGGGCCACCCCCGCGCCGATGTCGCGGGAACGGCGCTCGACCAGGCCGTCGGTGAACAGCAGCAGCAGGTCGCCGGGCTCGAGGCGGACGTCGGCCACGCGGTACGGCAGGCCCGACGTCGCCCCGAGCACGACCCCCCGGGGCGCCCCGAGCTGGCGCGCGCCCCCGCGACGCACCAGGATCGGGGCGGGATGACCCGCCTGTGCCCACGTGAAAAGGCGGGTCGCCGGGTCGAAGTGGCCGCACACGGCGGTCGCGGTGGTGTCGGCCAGCCGGGTGAGGACCAGCGTGTTCAGCCACGTCAGCAGCATGCCGGGGGAGGCGCCCGTCATGCTCAGGCCGAGCAGCGCGTGCCGCAGCTGCGCCATCTCGGCGATCGCGGGCAGGCCGTGCCCCGACACGTCGCCCACCGCGAGGAACATGCGCCCGTCGGGCAGCGGGGCGGCGTCGTACCAGTCGCCGCCGAGACTCGACGCCCGGCCCGCGGGGACGTACCGCACGGCGATCCGGGCATAGGGCAGGTCGATCGACGCGCCCGGCTCGGGAAGGATCGCCTCCCGCAGCGCCAGGGTGACGCGGCGCTCCTCGGCGGCGAGCTCGCGCCGTTCCGCCCACGGCCCTCCGCCGAGGTCCTGAACCGTGAGGGCGCCCACCGGGGAGGCGCCGGGCATGACGTCCGGATCCCGGTCGTCCGCGGGGGGAGGGGCCGGCCTCGCGCCGTCCACTACGCCGACCATGTGTCTCGCTCTCGATACCGCTCTTGCATTGCCGTACGGACGTTCTGTGACCGCCCTGAGGCGGAGCGTAGCAGCCCTGCAATCCGCAGGGGTTGGTTTTCTTCTATGGCGTGGAATAAGCCAGAGCCCCGCGAAGCTCGCCGGTCTGACACTTGTGGTATGAGCACCTGAGTGTGTCGCCGGGGTGGGTGCTCGCTAGATTGGGTCGCGTGACGACGATGTCCCCGGACCATCCCGACCTGTATCCGACGACCCGTCCGGCCGCCGTACGCGAGGCCACGGCCCGCGCCGGCCTCGACGCGCTGCTGCTGACGCCGGGCCCGGACCTGCGCTATGTGACCGGCTACGACGCCCTGCCGCTGGAACGCCTGACCTGTCTCGTCGTGCCCGCGTCCGGCGAGCCGTTCCTGATGGTGCCGCGCCTGGAACTGCCGGCCGCCGAGCACTCGCCCGCCTCCCGGCTCGGCATCGAGTTCGTCGCGTGGGACGAGACCGACGACCCGTTCGCCGAGGTGGCCCGCCGCCTGGGCCCGGTCGCCAAGGTCGGGCTCGCCGACCGCATGTGGGCGCTGCACTCGCTGCGGTTCCGCGCGGCCATGCCCGGGGCGGAGCAGGTGCTGGCCGGGAGCGTCCTGCGCGAGCTGCGCATGCGCAAGTCTCCCGCCGAGATCGCGGCGCTCGCGGAGGCGGGAGCGGCCATCGACGCCGTGCACAACCTGGTGCCCCAGTTCCTCAAGGCCGGTCGTACGGAGCGCGAGGTCGGCAAGGACATCGCCGAGGCGATCATCGACGCGGGGCACGTCCGGGCCGACTTCGTGATCGTTGGCTCCGGGCCGAACGGCGCCAGCCCGCACGCCGAGCTGTCCGACCGCGTCATCCGGCCCGGCGAACCCGTCGTCGTGGACATCGGCGGCACGATGCCGAGCGGCTACTGCTCCGACTCCACCCGGACCTACTGCGTGGGCGAGCCCCCGGCCGACTTCGTGGCGTACTACGAGGTGCTCAAGCGCGCCCAGGAAGCCGCCTGCGCCCACGTCAGGCCCGGCGTGAGCTGCGAGTCGGTGGACGCCGCCGCCCGCGAGGTGATCGCGGAGGCCGGGTACGGCGAGTACTTCGTCCACCGCACCGGGCACGGCATCGGCCTGGAGACGCACGAGGAGCCGTACATCGTCGCGGGCAACACCGAGGAGATGCGGCCCGGGTACGCGTTCTCCGTGGAGCCGGGCATCTACCTGCCCGGACGGCACGGCGCCCGGATCGAGGACATCGTCGTCTGCGGCGAGACCGCCGGGGAGCGGGTGAATCACACCACCAGGGATCTCGTCGTCGTGGACTGATCCCCGCGGCCGGTCGTCCGGGTGGATCACGGCTGCCGGCCGGCGGCGCCTGCGGCGGCGGGACCCGCGCCGGTGGCCGGCCGGTCGGCGGGCCCGGGG
>JADGHC010000311.1 GCA_019689655.1 Microbispora sp. | reverse complement strand
GAACTCCTCCCGCCGCCCACCCGGCGGCTGCGTCCCTCTCATCCCTCCCCCGCATCAGGAGCCGCCGTGGCCTCCGCTTCCATGTCGGAGCCGGCGAAGCCGAGCGCGGACAGGAAGAGGGCGTCCCAGTGCACCGACACCGCCACGGTGACCTCCGCCTGGCCGCCGCCCACGGTGCACTCGGTCATGCGGACGCCGTCGGCTTCCTGCTCCGCCGTGATCTGCTCGGCCTGGGCGCACACCTCGCTCTCGTCGGCGAGCAGCCGCACCTGGCCGGTGGCCCGCAGGGTCTCGACGTCGATCTCGTCGGCGGCGGCGCGGGCCGCCTGCTCGGCGATGTCGGCGGCCTTCAAACGGGCGTTCATGGCGGCGCCGCCGTCCACCAGCAGCCCGGCCAGCAGGAACACCACCCCGGAGAAGAGGACCACGAACACCGACATGGAGCCCCGCTCCCCCGCCCGCCGGGCCGGCGGAACTTGTTCACCCGCCGCCGACGGGGGCCACACGCGCGCGGACACCGGCGCCCGGACCGGGGCGGAAGGCGGGACGGCCCGGCGGTCGCGGACACGCGCACCACACCGGGCGCATCCGCGCGCCGGGCACGCGCGACGCGGCGGGGTCACTCCACCCTCCGATACCGTTCGAGCGGCACGACCGAGGTGCCCGACATCTGCTTGGCGGCGCCGAACCCGAGGAAGTCGAGGTTCAGCTCGCAGGTCACGGTCACCCTGACGAGGCCGTCCATCTTCCACTCGCTTCCCGCCATGCTGACCTGTGGTGTGCAGTCGCCGGAGAGCGCGGCTTCGGCGGACTCCTTCGCGGCCGACTCGGCCTCCGCCTCGGTGCGCTGCACCGATGCCGCCCGGGCGGCGTCCCGCGCCGCCCCGTTGACCTCTCCCTGGGCCTCCACGATCCGGCCCGCGCCGGCGAGGAACAGCAAAAACAGCAGGAACAGCGGGGCCAGCATGACCGTCTCGGCCGTCATCGACCCGCGCTCCCATCCCCGGCCGGGACGTCCCCCCTCCCCCCGGGCACCGGGCACGCCGGGGAGACCGGGGGCACCGGCAACGTCACGCGGCCCGCGTACGCCGGACGCGGGCGAGATCGGGGTCATTCGCAGCCGTCCGAGCCGTCGTCGGGGCGGAAGCACTCCACGGGCCCGCCGAACCGCGAGGTGATCGTGAAGGTCGTCGCGGGCAGCAGCGGCACCACCTGGACGGCGCTGCCGGTGATCTCCACGCCGCGCCGGTCGCCCTGCTCCCACGCCTTGGCCCGGGCGTTCTTGAGCAACTGTGGTCCGATCGCCTGCACGATCTGCCGCGCCTTCTCCTCGGCCGCCTCCTGCCAGCCGTCGGAGCCGCCCGCGCGGGCGATCCGTGCGCCCTCCCGCGCGGCGGCGTCGGCGACCTGGCGGCCGTGGAACCAGAGCGTGACCTGGACGATCAGCAGGACGACGGCGAGCACGACCGGCATGAGCATGGCGAGCTCGATCACGGTGGCGCCGCGCTCGCCCCGCCCGGCTCGCCCGGCCCTTCGCCGGCCCCTTCGCCCGGTCACTCCCCGGCACCGCCGCCGAAGTCTCCGCCGCCACCTGCGCCGCCGCTGAAGCTGTTTTGGATCTCGGACTGCTTCTGCTCGACCAACTGCTTGATCAGCGTGGCCAGCCCGAGGGCGACCCCGGCGATGATGGCGGTGATGATCACCCATTCGACCGCCGAGGCTCCCTTGGACGGGGCGTTCCTGGCGCGGTCCAGCCGTACGTGGAGCACGGCGATCAAATAGTTGAACCAGAGCATCAAGCCCCCAACATCTTCATGGCTGCGGGAAAACTGAGGAAGATCACAAAGCCGGCGCACAGCAGGAGCTGGGCGACGAGCATCGACTGGGACCGCTCACCCGCCTTGCCCTCGATCTCCGCGAGTTCGCGGCGGCGCAGGGTGGCGGCGCGGGCGGCGAGGGAGGCGCGGACCTTGGCGCCGTCGTCGGCCACCAGCCCGAGGGCTGCCGACAGGTCCCGCAGCTCGTCCACGTTGATCTCGTCGCCGAGCTGGCCGAGGGCCTGCCAGGGGGTGATGCCGACGATCCGGGCGTTCGCCAGCGCCTCGCGGATGCGCTCCATCGCCCAGTTCGAGCCGGGCGCGGGCCCGGCCCCGTTCGCGGCGCCGTTCAGCGCACCGGGGGTGGTGATGGGGCTGCCCACGGCGACCGCCATCATCAGCGCCTCGGGAACGCCCCTGCCGCCCGCGAGGTTCATCGACACCAGGTCGAGGAAGGCGCCCACGGCGTGCCGGAAGTCCCGGCGGCGTACGGCGGCGTCCCGGCGAATCTGCACGTCCGGCAGCAGGAAGAAGACCACGCAGACGACGAGGGCGGACCAGAGCGGCACCTGCACCGAGACACCCCATCCCATCAGCGCGAGCCAGCCGACGAGGATCGGGAACGCCAGCAGGCCCGAGACGCCGAGCAGCGCCTTGGTCGCCAGGAACCCCTCGAAGGACTTGCCGAGCAGCGCCAGGTCGGCCTTGATCGACCGCGCCTCCCAGCCCCTGGCGGCGTAGAACCGGGCCAGCCGCTCCCCGAGCGCGCGGCGGAACTCGCTGACGTCCTCCTCGGGCGCGATCAGCGGCGCCCGCGGCACGCCTTCGCCGTTGCGGGCCTGGTCGAGCGCGGCGAGCCGGGCGGTGAGGCCGGGCCGGGGCGGGAACAGCGCCCGCAGCAGCAGGAAGATCCCCAGGCCGAGCACGGCTCCGCTGAGCACCGGCGCGATCATCGGGTCACCTCCGCCGCGGGGGACCGCCGATGCTGGTAGGGGGCCAGAATCCGGGCGGGCTTGTCGAAGCGGGCCAGCCGCCGCATCCAGGCGAATCCCGCGCCGAACAGCCCCGCCACCACGACCAGTACGGCCTGGCCGAGCAGGGAGTTGTACTCCTCGACGTACGAGCGGTTGAAGACGACGAGGGCGGCGGCGAAGGCGAGGGCGGTGCCGACCACGATCTGCACGCTCCTGCGGGTGGACCTGCGCTCGGCCTCCACGCGGCGGCGCATGTCCAGCTCCTCGCGGGCGGAGACCGCCAGGGCCGACAGCACGTCGCGCAGGCCCGGCCCGCGCAGCCGCGAGTTGAGGATCAGCGCCGCCACGACGAGGTCGGCCGAGGTGTCGTCCAGCTCGTCGGCGAACATCCGCAGCGCGTCGGCGAGCGGCATCCGCGTGTGCAGCCGGTCGACCAGGGCCCGCAGGTGGGGTTGCAGCGTGGGGGCCGCGGCCCGGATTGAGGCGGGGATGGCCTGTTCGAGGCCGGCGGCGCCGGCGATCGTGTCGCGCAGCGACTCCGTCCACGCCGCCAGGCCCTCCAGGCGTCGCATGGCGGCCCGCTCCTCCGCCGCGCCGCCGGTGAAGCCCCGCCAGGCCAGGACCAGCAGTACGGCTCCCGCCGCGATGACCGGCCAGCCGGTCACCACCAGCACCACGACCCCGGTCACCGCCGCGATCGCCGAGCGGGTGGACAGCACGCGCAGCAGGCGCATCCGCTCGGCTCTGCCGTCCGGGGCGGCCGGCCGGGGGCGCAGGCCGTACAGGGCCAGGGCGAGCAGGAAGATCCCGCCGCCGACCGCGGCCCCGGACAGCAGCACCAGGGGATCGAGGACGCCGGGAGGCAGCGCCGAAGAGCCGCTCATCACCACGCTCCCCGCGCCGGGTCATACCCGTGGGCCGCCAGCTCCTCGGCGCAGGAGATCGGGGCGTGCGGCACCAGCCGGTCGCCCGACATGGCGAACACCTCCGAGGACAGCACGCGCCCGTCGCAGCCGGTGACCTCCCGCACGCTGGACACGAAGCGGCGCAGGGTGCCTCCCCGGTGGTAGTCGTTGCGCTTCTCGATGAACACCACGAAGTCGATGGCCCCGGCGATGAGCATGTGGGTGGCCTCGATCGGCAGGCGTTCCTCGGCCTGCAGCGCGTACGTCGCGATGCGGTTGAACACCTCCATGCTGGAGTTGGCGTGGATCGTCGACAGCGACCCGTCGTTGCCCTGGGTCATCGCGTTGAGCATCGTGACGATCTCGTCGCCCAGCACCTCGCCGACGATCACCCGCGAGGGGTTCATGCGCAGCGACCGCCGCACCAGCTCGGCCATCGTGATCTCGCCCTGTCCCTCGGAGTTGGGCAGGCGCTGCTCGAAGGCCACGACGTTGGGGTGCAGCTCGGGGAACTGGTCCAGCCCCAGCTCCAGCGCCCGTTCGACGGTGATCAGCCGCTCGTGCGGGGGGATCTCGTTGGCCAGTGCGCGCAGCAGCGTGGTCTTCCCCGCGTTCGTCGACCCCGCGATCATGATGTTCTTCCGCGCGGCCACGGCGGCCGTCAGGAACCGGCCCAGCTCGGGGGTGAGCGTGCCGTTCCCGACGAGGTCGCTGAGGAACACCTTGCCGAGGCGGGCGCGGCGGATCGACAGCGCCGGCCGCACGGTCACGTCCATGACGGCCGACAGCCGGGAGCCGTCCGGCAGGCGCAGGTCGAGCTGCGGGTTGGCGGTGTCGAACGGCCGCGACGACAGGCCCGAGTACGCCGCCAGGACCTGGATCAGCTCGATGAGCTCCTCGTCGGAGTCCGCGACCGGCTCGTGCATGACCTCCTGGCCGTCGGCGTAGCCGACGAAGACCCGGTCGCAGCCGTTGATGTCGATGTTTTCGACCTCGGGGTCGTCGAGCAGCGGCTGGAGGCGGCCCACGCCGAACAGCGCGGCGTGGATGCCCGCCGCGAGCGCTTCCTCCTCCTCGGCCGTGGGCGGGGTGCGCCCCATGCCGATCTCGTTGCGCGCGTGCTCCTCCAGCACCTGGGCGATCAGCGCCCGGGCGAACTGCCGCTCGTCCTCCGGCGACATCGGCGGCACGCCGCTCGCCTGGTCGAGCCGCCGCTGTTGTGCCAGCCGGTCGCCGACCTCCTGCCTGAACCGCTTGACCAGCCCGTGGTCCACCGGCCGTCGCTGAGAGTTCATGAGCGCACCTCCGGCTTCCTGTTCGCCGCGATGACGGAGGGCGTGGCCGCCTGGCCGTCCGCGGCCGGCTGCGCGGCCAGGCGCGTGGCCAGCTCCCTCGCCGTACGGATCAGGAGGCTGCGGTCGAGCCGCCCGCCCCACTGGCCGCGCAGCAACTCGGCGCCCTTCGGGTCGTACGCGAGCCCGCCGACGAAGGCGACGTCCCAGCCGGAGACGATGCGCCGGATCTCCTCCAGGGACGACCGGTACGTCCGGGGGTCGGCGATCACCACGATCCCGACCCTCCGTTTGATCAGCGACAGCCGTTCGCGCAGGTGCGCGACGTGGTCGAGGCTGGCCCGGGTGAACAGCACCACCTGGTCGGCCTCGGCCACGAGGTCGCCGATCTGGGGGTACAGCCCGAGCCGGCCGCAGTCGGCGAGCACGTCGGCCTGCGGCAGCGCGGCGAAGGCCCGCCCGAGCGGGCCCCACAGCCAGGTGAGGCCGGCCGCCTGCTCGCCGTTGGTCAGGCCGGCCAGCACGTCGAGGCCGCCGACGAGCTTCTGCGTGTGCTCGTAGATCAGCTCCGCGTGGAGCCCGCGCCGCGCGACCGCGCCGAGGCTGAGCAGGCCGCGTCCCGGGTTCAGCACGCCCCCGTCGTCGCCCGGCAGCCGGTAGGCGAGGTCGCCGCCGGACGGGTCGCACTCGGCCAGCAGCACCGGGCGCGGCCATACGGCGCCCAGAGCGGTCGCCGCGGTGGTCACCCCGGGTGCTCCCTTGTCGGCGGCGAGCACGATCAGCGCCACGTCACTTGACCCCCGGAAGCGTGATGAGGGCGATCTCCCCGCTGGAGGCGTACTGGGCGATGGTGGGCGCGATCGACGTGTCGACGATGATCGTCACCAGCCCGCCGGAGCGGCCGCCCACGCCGTCGACCCGGGCGGCGGTCGCCAGCACCTTCTGCTGGGCGGAGCCGGACCCGCGGCCCGCGGCGGGCACGTAGATCACCTGGACGACGTCGCCGCTTTTCAGGTCGGCGGGCATCTGCCCCGCCTTGAGCGACAGGCCGACCTTGGCCTTGGCCGGCCCGACCTGGTCGGTCGTCGTGGCCGTCATCCGCTGGGTGAGCAGCGTGCCCGGCAGCAGCGTCACCGCGGCGTACGTCGTGGCCACCTGGTCCTTGAAGCGCCAGGGCACGTAGTCGACGCCGGTGTCGGCGATCTGCACCTCCCGCAGCGCGGACAGCGGGATGCGCTGCCCCGCACCCACCTGCTGGGTGATCTGCACCGCGGAGACGCGGTCGCCGCTGCGCATGACCAGCAGCGTGGTGGCCAGCGCGCCGCCCAGGATGAGGAGGACGGCGAGCGCGGCGAGCGCCGGTTTGCGCTCCCTCGGCGGGACGGGCAGCTTCCGTGAGGCCGGCCCGGACAGGCCGGGCCGTGCGGGTGCCCGGCCGTCCTGCGACGTCTTCTCGCTGGTCCTCATGGGTGGGGGACTCCCAGGGATGAGGGCGCCCTTCTATTTCGGGCCGCCCAATTTTATTTACGGTCTTACCGATTGCTGCGATTTCACTCCATTATGGCCAGCTTGCGCCGCCATATGTGGCGTGAAGCGGCCACCCATGCTTATCCGTTAGGAATACGCCTGTCAACGGGAGTGGATCTATCACCATATCGACACAAGGCTTTACTGTCGCCACATTTCATGATAGTAACTATGCGCTTCTTTCCCAGTTGTCACATCATTCACACTGCTCGTGCTATTGCGGACGGCACGCATGTGGACCCGTACGAGGAAGGGCGTATGCCCAGGATGTCGCCGACGGTGTGATGACAGGCGCCTTTACCTATTCCGGAAAACGCCCAGATGCGCGCGGGAGCCGCGGCTACCGTGTCCCCGCGGGCCGCGGGCCCGCACGCCCGGAGATCTTCACGGGAACGCCGGGGAATGAAACGCTTTCCGCGAGGCCGCCGCACAACCGCCTTCTGGGAGTTCGCGCATGCGGATAACGCTCACCGTGGTCGGCGCGGAAGGCCGCCGCGACGTGCTGGTCGAGGGCGACGAGAACACCACGGTCGCCGCCCTGGCCGCCGCACTCGACGGCGCCTCCGCCAGGCCCGCCAACGTCGTACGGCTTCCGCACGCCCGCGCGCCGTACGGCTTGGGCCGGGACCGGCGGGCCCGGCCGTCCGGCGCGGTGAAGCTGTGGGTCGACGGC
>JADGHC010000310.1 GCA_019689655.1 Microbispora sp. | reverse complement strand
CCATGGGCCGAGTCTACATCGAACAACGCGAGTTATTCGAACTGTTCGAATATCCTCCGGTTGTGTGCGCATTGACTCCTGGTTCACCGCGAACCCACATCAACGGGCGTGGCCGAGGAGAAGGCGCTGCCACCACTGCCCGGCATTCCGGCCGGCACCGAGCCGCCTGACGTTGCCCCGCTGGTCGCGCTTGCCCTGCCGTTGCGCGGTGGTCCGATCCGGCCCGTGGTGGGCCTGCTCAGGTGAGCTGGACCAGCACCGAGCCGGTGATGAGCAGGGCGAGACCGGCCAGGCGCGGTGCCGTGAGCGGGCGCCGGGGCAGCCGCAGGAATCCGCAGTTGTCGATCACGGCGGAGGCGATCTGCTGGCCGGTCACGGTCAGCGCCACGGTGGTGGCGGCGCCGATCGCGGGGATGAGCGTGAAGGTCGCGGTGACGTACGCCGCGGCGCAGGCGCCGCCGAGCCAGCCCCACCAGGGCATCGTGCGCAGCCCGCTCAGCTGCGGCCGTGGTGTGCGGCGCGTCGCCAGCAGGACGGCCAGCACCACGGCGATGGTGATCGTGGCCACGATGAAGCTGATCATCGCCGTGGTCACCGGCTCGTGGATGTCCTTGCGCAGGGTGGCGTTGACCGCTCCCTGCACCGGCAGGACCGCGCCGGCCACGATGCCCAGCAGGATCCAGCCGCCCTGGCCGAGGCCTCCCGCCCGGCGTACTGCCGTGGCGGCCGGGGCGGTGACGGTGGCGGTCCCGCCACGGGTGGGAGCGCCGGCCGCCGCGCCGGCGGGCGCCGGTGGCGCTGCGGGCGGCATCGCGCGCTGTCCCCGGATGACGACCGTGATACCGGCGAGGACCGCGAGCGCGCCGAGCACGATGCCGGCGCTGAGCGGCCTGCGCGCGACGCCGAGCACACCGAACAGATCCAGCCCCAGCGACGCGAACATCTGGCCGGTCACGAACAGGCCCGCCGCGGCCAGCGCGCCGAGGCGGGGGAACAGCAGGATCCCGCTGGTGATGTAGAGCGGGCTGGCCAGCCCCCCGAGCAGGTGCCAGAACGGCACGCCGTACGCCAGGTGGACCGCGCCGATCGCTCCGGCGGCGGCCGCGAGGAGCGCCAGCAGCGCCGTCGCCACACCCAGTTGCAGGGTCGAGGCGCCGTACGGCGTCCCCACGGCCTTGTTGAGCTGGAGATTCACCGAGGCCTGCACGGCCAGCAGGCAGCCGGCCAGCAGCGCGGAGGCGAGGAACAGGGCATGCATCGTGATCCCTCTTCTGGAGAACAGCCGGAGTTAACCGGACATCGTGTCCGGTTGAGCGTAAGTCAAACTGGACACGATGTCCACATAGTTCTTCCGGAGGGCTACGATGGCCGCATGGACAACGGGTTCACGGATCCCGGCGGGAACCGGGGGAACGGCCGCGTTCCGCCGGAGGGGACCACGCCTTCCGGCTCCGGCCGGGAACTGCCCGTGCTCGAGATCGCACCGGCCCGCCCGGCGCCGGTGCGGGAGCGGGCGGACGCCGCGCGCAACCGCATGCGCGTGCTGAAGGCGGCGGAGCAGCTGTTCGCGACCAGGGACGCCCGGCACGTCACGATGGACGAGATCGCCAAGGCGGCGGGGGTGGGCCGGGCCACGCTCTACCGGCGCTATCCCGACCCCGCGTCGATCGCGACGGCCCTGCTGGACGAGCACGAGCGGCAGCTGCAGGAGCACATCCTGAGCGGCCCGCCGCCGCTCGGCCCGGGGGCCTCACCGGCCGACCGGCTCGCCGCGTTCTACGTCGCCATGATCGATCTGCTGGAGCGCCACCTGCACCTCGTGCTGGGTGCCGAGACGGGCAGCGTACGCTTCGGCACCGGCGCCTACCGCTTCTGGCGCGCGCACGTGCGGATGCTGCTGGCCGAGGCGCAGGTGCCCGACCCGGACGGGATGGTGGACGCGGCGCTGGCGCCGCTCGCGCCCGAGGTCTACCAGTTCCAGCGGCACACCCTGGGCCTGTCGCAGGCCCGCGTCACCGAGGCGCTGGTCTGGAGCGCCCGCCGCCTGGCGGGAGGCGAGGCCCGGCCGGAATCCTGACGAGCCGGAACCGGGCTGTGAGGACAGGCGGGGATGGGGACGGCGGGCGTCACCGTCGCCGTCGTGGCGGCCGCGCACCTTGTGGTGCTGAGGCCACCCGCCGCATGGCCTCAGCACAAGAAAAGGACCTGAATCCGGGGGCCCGGCGCTTCCCGGGTCTTCCGTGACGCCCTCGCTCAAAGCCCGGCGAGCGCCTCGGGCGGGCGCTCGGGGAACCGCGCCAGGATGGGGTGGGCGGCCAGGACCGGACGCGGCCGGGGACGGTGTACTCGACGACCTCCGTGGTCACGCCGTCGTCCGGACCGGGCCGGTCCACTTGAGCTCGGGCAGGTTGACCACGATCGCCTCCTGCGTGCTGCGGGCGATGACCACGACGGCCTCCTGATCGGGGTCGGGGTTCTCCTCCCGGTGCGGCACGAACGGCGGCACGAAGATGTAGTCGCCCGGTTTGGTGTCGATGCGCACCTCGCGCGGCTCCTCGGCGTCCACGTCGAGGAACACGAACGACGGCGTGCCGCTGACCACGTAGATCGCGGTCTCCGAGTCGCCGTGGTGGTGGTTCGCGGAGACGGTCGCCGGAGCCACGTGGGTCTGGCCCATCCACAACCGGCGCGACCCCACGGTGCCGCCGCTGATGGCGGCCAGCCGGTGCATGCCGCCGGTCTGCGCGGTCTCCGAGGTCAGGCCCGCGGGCACCACATGGTGCAGCCTGCGGTGGAACGGATCCTCGGGTAGGACGATGCTCACCTGTTTCTCCTGATTCTCGTGATGGTCGGGTTGGCGGGGGTCTTCTTCTCCCGGCGGCCCGGCCCCCTCATGCCGGTCTGCCCGTTCTTTCGCGTACGCCGCCGCCGGTCACGGGCGGGCGGACGGGCCGAGCGCGGCCACTCCGGCGCCGGTCAGGACCGTGTCGTCCTGCGGCGTGTGGATCCTGCCGCACAGCACGTCGCGGTAGTGGCGCTCCAGGGGATTGGCCCTGGACAGGCCGGGATTGCCGACGAGCGCCAGGGCGGCCTCGACGGATCTGATCGCGTTGCCGGTGACGGTGTACTTGACCAGCCCGGACTGGGCCGCGGCGGCCTCGTCTCCGGCGTCCACCGCGCGGGCCGCGGACTCCAGCAGCCGGTCGCTCACCAGCAGCCATGCCTCGATCTCCCCGACGGCGGCCTGGAAGCGGGGGAGCGTGGCCAGCGGCCGGCCCAGGTTCGCGGGCGTGCGCTCGCCCAGATAGCCGGTCAGCCAGTCCCTGGCGGCCTGCGCCACGCCGTGGTACACCGCGCCGATCAGCACGTTGTTCCAGCTCATGAATGCCGTGCCCCGGCCGGCCGGCGGCGTCCCCGCCGGGGCGACCTCCACCGCGTGCTCCCCGGGGATCCACGCCCCCTCGAAGATCACATCGTCGCTGCGGGTGGCCCGCATGCCCAGGTGGTCCCAGGTCCGCTCCACCCGGTAACCGCCGCCGCCGGCCTCCACGAGGAAGGACCCGACCAAGGGCTCGGGGTCGTCGGTGCGTGCCCAGACGAGCATCCAGCGCAGGCCGGGGATGCCCGTGCAGTAGGTCTTGCGGCCGGTGAGCCGGTATCCGCCGTCCGCCCGCGCGGCCACCGTCGCGGGCCGGCCGCCCCGGGCGGGCGTGCCCAGCTCGGGCTCCACCCGCAGGGCGTTGATGAGGGCAGGGCCCTCGATCGCCGACTTCTGCACGCGCTTGCGCACGTCGTCCGGCCAGGGGTTGTCCGGCCGGGCGAGCGCGGCGTGGGTCATCAGATACTGCGCGGTCACCAGTGCCACCGAGGGGTCGGCCCGGCCGATCGCGGTCACGACCGCCGCCGTCTCGGCGAGGCCGGCGCCGCGCCCGCCCGCCTCCCGCGGCAGCGTGAGCGCGAGGACGCCGGCCGCGTGCAGCTCCTCGAATGCCTCGAAGGCGAAGTCGCCCTCCCGGTCGTGCCGCTCGGCACGGCTCGCGATCCCGGCCAGCACCTCGTCGAGACCCGTCATCGGTCCACCTCCCAGCGGTCGAAGGATGCGGCGGTCATGCGGTTCGGCGTCCCGGTCGCCGCGTGCCCGGGTCGCCGGCCGGCCCCCGCACCGGGCCGTGGGCGCGGGTCACGGCGCGCATCGCACCAGCGGCGGGGGCGTGAGCACCCGGACCGGGGGAGGATCGCCGTGCCAGCGCTCCACCTCGACCAGGGCGTGGTGGCCCGCGCACCCCTGGGAGAGCCGCGAGGCGGGCCGGTCGGCGGTCAGCACGTTGGGGTTGCCGTGCCGGCACAGGTCGCCGTCGGGGTCGTACCAGGCTCCGGTGGCGAGCCGGACCACGCCGGGACGCAGGGCCTCGGTGAGCACGGCGCCGGCCAGGCAGGCGCCGCGGTCGTTGAAGACGCGCACCACGTCGCCCGCGCGGATCCCCCGGGCCCGGGCGTCGCCGGGGTGCAGCTCGATCGGCTCACGCCCGGCGACCTTGGCCGCCCGGCTGACCGCGCCCACGTCGAGCTGGCTGTGCAGCCGGGTTGCGGGCTGGTTGGCGATCAGGCGCAGCGGATAGCGCGGCAGGTTCCGCCACTCGGCCGGCTCACGCCACACGGGGTGACCCGGGCAGTCGTCGTAGCCGAACCCGGCTACGGTCCGGGAGAAGATCTCGATCCTGCCGCTCGGCGTGGGCAAGGGGTTCGCGACGGGATCGGCGCGGAAGTCCGCGAAGAGCGTCTCGTGCTGCGGCCCGGGCGGCAGTTCGAGCTCCCCCGCCGCCCAGAACCGCGCGAAGGACGGCTGGTCGCCGGTGCGCCAGGTCTCGTACAGGTGCTCAAGCCACTCGCGGGTGGTCCGCCCTTCGGTGAACTCCCGCAGCACGCCGAGGCGTTCGGCGAGCCCGGCCAGGATGGCGTAGTCGTCGCGGGCCTGCCCGTACGGGCCGGTGGCGCGCCGCATGGCGATCAGGTGGGTGTCGCGGCGGCCCCCGCCGATGTCGTCGCGTTCCAGCGGCAGCGTCGCGGGCAGCACGATGTCCGCGTGCCGGGCGGTCGCCGTCCAGAACGGCTCGTGCACGACGACGGTGTCGGGGCGGGTGAACGCGCGGCGCAGCCGGTTGAGGTCCTGGTGGTGGTGGAACGGATTGCCGCCGGCCCAGTACACCAGCCTGATATCCGGATATTTGAGGACTGAGCCGTTGTAGTCGTAGCTCTCGCCGGGACACAGCAGCATGTCGGCGATCCGTGCGACCGGAATGAACGTGCCGACCGGGTTGCGGCCCTGCGGCAGGTACGGCAGCCGCCCGGCCGGGCCGGTGTCGCCGACGTCGCCCATCGAGCCGTAGCCGTGGCCGAAGCCGCCGCCGGGCAGGCCGATCTGCCCGAGCATCGCCGCGAGCGCCAGCCCCGCCCAGACCGGCTGCTCGCCGTACTCGGCCCGCTGCAGCGACCAGGTCACGGTGACCAGGGTGCGCGAGCGGGCCATCCTGCGGGCCAGATCGCGGATGTCCCCGGCGGGGATGCCGCAGACGCCCGCGGCCCAGTCCGCGTCGTGCCCCCGCAGGTAGCGGGCGAACGTGTCGAGTCCGGTCGTGTACCGGTCGAGGAACGCCTGGTCGTGCAGGCCCTCGGCGAGCAGGGTGTGCGCGAGGCCGAGCATCAGCGCCACGTCGGTCCCGGGCAGCACCGGATACCAGTCGGCGGGCACGCCGTCCGGCAGGTCGGCCCGGTTCGGGCTCACCAGGGCCACCCGCGCACGCAGTGCGCGCAGGTGCCCGAGCGTGTTGTGCCGGGTCACCCCGCCCGAGGTGACCTGCACATTCTTCTCCGGCATGCCGCCGAAGGCGACGACGAGCTCCGTCTCCGCGTGGATGGTCGGCCAGGTGGAGGCCCGGCGCAGCACCGCTTCGGCGTCCCCGACCACGTGGGGCAGCAGGACCAGGGAGGCGCCGATGCTGTAGGAGCCGCGTGAGGAGGTGAAGCCGCCGAGCGTGTTGAGGAACCGATGGAGCTGGCTCTGCGCGTGGTGGAACCGGCCTGCGCTGGCCCAGCCGTACGAGCCGCCGAAGATCGCCTCGTTGCCGTGGCCGGCGCGCACCCGGTCCAGCTCGCCCGCTACGAGGTCGAGCGCGGTGTCCCAGCCGATCTCGACGAACTCCTCGTCCGCGGACCGCGGGCGAGGCCCCGGGCCGTGCTCCAGCCAGGACCGCCGTACGGCGGGAGCGGCGACCCGGGCCGGATGGCGCAGCGCGGAGACGACGTTGCCGAGCAGCGGGGACGGCGCCGGGTCGGCGGGGTGGGGCACCACCTCCAGGGCTCCGCCGGCGTGCGACCGCACGCGGAAGGCGCCCCAGTGCGAGGTGGTGCCGGTCTCCGTGACAACCGGCGGGCGGACCCGCGCGGGGTGGTTCACGCTCCGGCGCCCACGGTCGCGCGTTCGCGTACGGCGGCTCCGGCCCGCAGCAGCGGAACCAGTTCGCGGCCCCATTCGCGTACGTCGTCGAGCGGGTCGAAGCCGCGGATCAGGAAGGCGTCCACCCCGATGTCGTGATACTTGAGCAGGGCCTCGGCCACCTGCTCGGGCGTGCCCACCAACGCCGTGGTGTTGCCGCTGGGCCCGACCAGGTTGGTCACCCCGTACCACAGGCGTTCGTCGTGCACCTCCTTCTCGGCGCCCTGCTGCTGGAGGCGGGCGGACCCGACGGCGGTGGAGGTGCCGCCCTTGCGGTACCACAGCGCCCGGTCCAATCGCTGGGCCGTGGCGGCCTTGATGGCGGCGGCGCGGTCCCACGCCTCCTGCTCGGTCGCGGCCACGATCGGCCGGGTGGACAGGCTGAACTTGACCGTGCGCCCGTGCCGGGCCGCCTCGCGCCGGATCGTCGCGATGCGCTCGGCGGTCTGGGCCAGCGGCTCCCCCCACAGCATGTAGACGTCGGCGTGCTCGGCGCCGGTGCGCACCGCCGCCTCCGACGCGCCGCCGAAGTACAGCGGGATGCCGGCGTCGGTGGCGGGTTTGACCGCGCTGTAGGCGCCTTCGAACCGGTAGAACTCGCCGTGGTGGTCGAACGGCTCTGCGGAGGTGAGCGTGCGGCGCAGCACGCTCATGAACTCGGCCGTGCGCCGATAACGCCCGTCGTGGTCGGTGAAGTCGCCGTCGCGGCGCTGGTCCTCCT
>JADGHC010000309.1 GCA_019689655.1 Microbispora sp. | reverse complement strand
GGGCCCCCGCGGCCCGGTCAGGCCCGCGGGGGCGCGGGCCGCGGCCGCCTTCCCCGGGGCGTAACACCTGCGGTGATCCGTTCTGGGGGATCTGCGTACGATCATGGGGGTGTCGGGGGACGCCGCAATCGGGGGTACATGGAAGACTTGTCACCATGCTGCGCTGGTTGACCGCTGGGGAATCACACGGCCCCGAGCTTCTCGCGATCCTGGAAGGCCTGCCCGCCGGTGTGGAGGTGACCACCGCCGACATCGCCGAAGCGCTCCGCCGCCGCCGGCTCGGCTACGGCCGGGGGGCCCGGATGAAGTTCGAACAGGATGTGGTGACGATCTCCGGCGGCGTACGCCACGGCCGCACGATCGGCTCGCCCGTCGCGATCCGCATCGGCAACACCGAGTGGCCGAAGTGGGAGACCGTGATGGCCGCCGACCCCGTGGACCCGGCGGTGCTGGAGGGCCAGGCCCGCAACGCGCCGCGCTCGCGCCCCCGTCCCGGCCACGCCGACCTCGCCGGAATGCAGAAGTACGGCTTCGACGACGCGCGGCCGGTGCTCGACCGGGCCAGCGCGCGGGAGACCGCCGCCCGGGTGGCGCTCGGCCAGGTCGCCCGTGCCTTCCTCAAGCAGGCCCTCGGCGTCGACATCGTCAGCCACGTGGTCTCGATCGGCGAGGCCGTCGCGCCCCGCGACATGCTTCCCGGGCCCGGGGACATGGAGGCGGTGGACGCCGACCCGGTGCGCTGCTTCGACCCGGCCGCGAGCGCGGCGATGGTCGCCGAGATCGACAAGGCGCACAAGGACGGCGACACCCTCGGCGGCGTGGTCGAGGTGATCGCCTACGGGCTGCCGCCCGGCCTCGGCAGCTACACCCACTGGGACCGGCGCCTCGACGCCCGTCTCGCCGGGGCGCTCATGGGCATCCAGGCGATCAAGGGGGTCGCGGTCGGCGACGGATTCGAGACCGCCCGCCGCCCCGGTTCGCGCGCCCACGACGAGATCGAGAACACGCCCGAGGGCGTGCGCCGGATCACCAACCGGGCCGGCGGTGTCGAGGGCGGCATGTCCAACGGCGAGCCGCTGCGGGTCAGCGCCGCGATGAAGCCCATCTCGACCGTGCCCCGCGCGCTCGCCACGGTCGACGTACGGACCGGGGAGCCGGCCAAGGCGCACCACGAGCGCTCCGACGTCTGCGCGGTCCCGGCCGCCGGGGTCGTCGCCGAGGCGATGGTGGCGCTGGTGCTCGCGGACGCCGCCCTCGAGAAGTTCGGCGGCGACTCCGTGGAGGAGGTCGCGCGCAACTTGTCCGGCTACCTGTCGTCCCTGATCATCAAGTAATAGGGTTTGTGATCATGCAATCGGCGTCCCAAGGCCCCGCCGCGGTCCTCATCGGCCCGCCCGGCTCGGGCAAGTCCACGGTCGGGCGGCTCCTCGCGGACCGCCTCGGCCTGCCGTTCCGCGACACCGACGCCGACGTCGAGGCCGTCGCCGGCAAGAGCGTCAGCGACGTGTTCGTCGAGGACGGCGAGGAGAGATTCCGCGAGCTGGAGGCGCAGGCCGTGCGCGAGGCGCTGGAGACCCATCGCGGCGTGCTCGCGCTCGGCGGCGGCGCGATCATGCACGAGCACACCCAGAAGCTGCTGTCCGGCCACCGGGTCGTGTACCTGCAGGTCGGGCTCGACCAGGCGGTCAAGCGGGTCGGCCTCGCCTCGGCCCGGCCGCTGCTGGTGCTGAACCCGCGCAGCAGGCTCAGGCAGCTGATGGAGCAGCGCCGCCCGATCTACGAGGGCCTCGCGGTGATCACCGTCGCCACCGACGGCCGTGAGCCCGAGGACGTGGCGGCCGAGATCGAGGCGGCGCTATGACCGCGACACGCATCACCGTGCGGGGCGACAGCCCCTACGACGTCGTCGTCGGCACCGGCGTGCTGGCCGAGCTGCCCGGCCTGCTGGACGCGAAGACGCGCACGGTGGCCGTGGTCCACCCCGCCGGGCTTCCCGAGATCGCCGGGCCGGTGCGCGAGGCCCTGGAGGGCGCCGGGTTCGAGGTCGTCGCCCTGCCCGTCCCCGACGGCGAGGCGGCCAAGACCGCCCACGTCGCGGCCGAGCTGTGGTCGGCGTTCGGCCGGTACGGCATCACGCGTTCCGACGCGGTCGTCGGCGTCGGCGGCGGAGCGACCACCGACCTGGCCGGTTTCGTGGCCGCGACGTGGCTGCGCGGCGTCCAGGTCGTGCAGGTGCCGACCACGCTGCTGGCCATGGTGGACGCGGCGGTCGGCGGCAAGACCGGCATCAACACCCCCGAGGGCAAGAACCTCGTCGGGTCCTTCCACCCGCCGAGGGGCGTGCTGTGCGACCTGGCCGTGCTGGCGAGCGTGCCCCGTGAGGACTACGTCGCCGGCCTCGCGGAGATCATCAAGGGCGGCTTCATCGCCGACCCGGCGATTCTCATGCTCGTCGAGGACGACCCCGCCGCCGCCCGAATCCCCGAGGGGGAGCACACCCGCGAGCTGATCGAGCGCAAGATCCGGGTGAAGGCCGACGTCGTCGGGGCCGACCTGCGGGAGAGCGGCCTGCGGGAGATCCTCAACTACGGCCACACCCTCGGGCACGCGATCGAACGGGTCGAGGACTACCGGATCAGGCACGGCGAGGCCGTGGCGATCGGGCTGGTCTACGCCGCCGAGCTGTCCCGGCTCGACGGCCGCGTCGGCCGCGACGTCGTGGACCGCACGCGCTCGATCCTGGAGTCGGTCGGGCTGCCCACCTCCTACCGCGGCGACGCCTGGCCGCGGCTGCGCGAGCACATGCGGGTGGACAAGAAGGCCAGGGGTGCGGTGCTGCGCTTCGTGGTGCTGGACGACATCGCCAAGCCGGCCCGCCTGGAGAACCCGTCCGAAGAGCTGCTCGAAGCCGCGTACCGGGAGGTCGCCCGATGAGGCAGGTGCTCGTCCTGAACGGGCCCAACCTGGGCCGTCTCGGCAGCCGGGAGCCCGATGTCTACGGCGCGCAGACCTTCGAGGACCTGGCGGCCATGTGCCGCGAGACCGGCCGCGAGCTGGGCCTGTCGGTCGAGGTCAGGCAGACCGACGACGAGGCCGAGCTGGTGAGCTGGATCCACGAGGCGGCCGACGGCAGGATCCCGGTGGTCCTCAACCCCGCCGCCTTCACCCACTACTCCTACGCGCTGCGCGACGCGATCGCGCAGCGTACGGCCCCGCTGATCGAGGTGCACATCTCCAATCCCAACGCGCGGGAGGAGTTCCGCCACACGTCCGTCGTGGCGGCGGTGGCCACCGGGACGATCGCGGGGTTCGGCATGCGATCGTACGAGCTCGCGCTGCGCGCGATCGCCGACATGGGCGAGTGACGAAAGAAGGGATCATGGGCTACCGGTCGTACGTGGCCGTCGGCGACAGCTTCACCGAGGGGCTCAACGACCCCCTGCCGGACGCGCCCCCGCCGGCGCCGGGGGAGGTGGTCCGCTACCGGGGCTGGGCGGATCGAGTCGCCGAGCGGCTGGCCTTACTCGAGCCCGATTTCCGTTACGCCAATCTGGCCGTGCGGGGCAAGCTGATCGACCAGATCGTGGCCGACCAGGTGCCCGTGGCCGTCGACATGAAGCCCGACCTGATCACCTTCTGCGCGGGCGGGAACGACCTGATCCGCCCCGGCGGCGACCCCGACGTGATGGCCAAGAAGGTGGCCGCCGCCGTACGCGACCTGCGGGCCACCGGCGCGGACGTCGTGCT
Source organism: Microbispora sp. (assembly GCA_019689655.1). Classification (GTDB taxonomy): domain Bacteria; phylum Actinomycetota; class Actinomycetes; order Streptosporangiales; family Streptosporangiaceae; genus Microbispora. The sequence goes on along the minus strand of JADGHC010000309.1, from coordinate 3,481 downwards.
GTTCACCGGCACCGATCCCCGGGACACCCCGATCATGCGCCGGTTGCGGGGCAGGTTCGCGATCTTCTTCATGCACATCCGCTCCATCGCCGACCTGTACGGCTGCCACCTGGTGGACATGTGGTCGATGCAGGGGCTGCGGGACTGGCGGGCCTGGAGCGACGACCGGCTGCACATGAACGCCGAGGGGCACCGCCTCGTCGCGGCCCGGGTCCTGCACGTGCTGGGCGTGCCCACCGAGGACGACTGGCGCAAGACCTGGCCGCCCCGGGAGCGGGTGGACCCGGGGGTCAAGCGCCGCGAGGACGTGCAGTGGTTCAAGGAGCACTTCGCCCCGTGGATCGGGCGGCGCCTTCGCGGCACGTCGTCGGGTGACGGCCTCGCACCCAAGCGGCCCGAACTCACCCCGCTGTCGTCGGCTTCCTCCTCCTGATTCCGCGCCCGCCGCTCCGCACGCGGACCGGCCGTGGCGTCGCGAACGCCCTGGGCGTCCCCTGCCGGACGGCGAAGGCGGCGACGCTGGACCGGTTTCACCCCGCCCCGCCCTGCCTCGGCATGAGCGCCGGTGGTGCGCTCGCCGGCCCGGCCGACGTCGGCGGTACGCCCGTCCGGATCGGGTCAGGAGGAGGCGGCGGCCAGGCGGCGCAGGGCGTCGCGGACCTTGGCGGGGTCGGTGGTGCGCCAGAAGGGCGGCAGCGAGTTGAGCAGGAACCCGCTGTATCGGGCGGTGGCGAGCCGCGGGTCGAGCACGGCGACGACGCCCCGGTCGTCGATCGACCGCAGCAGCCGTCCCGCGCCCTGCGCCAGCAGCAGCGCGGCGTGGGTCGCCGCCACCGCCATGAAGCCGTTGCCGCCCGTGGCCGCCACGTGCCGCTGCCGGGCCGAGGCGAGCGGGTCGTCGGGCCGGGGGAACGGGATCCTGTCGATGATCACCAAGGTCAGCGACGGGCCCGGGACGTCGACGCCCTGCCACAGGGACAGCGTGCCGAACAGGCAGGTGGCCGGGTCGTCCGCGAACTGCTTGACGAGCTGCGCGGTGGAGTCGTCGCCCTGGCACAGCAGCGGCACGTCCAGCCGGTCCCGCAGCGCCTCCGTGGCGGCCTTCGCGGCCCGCATGGAGGAGAACAGTCCGAGGGCGCGGCCGCCGGCCGCCTCGATGAGCTCGGCGATCTCGTCGACGTACGCCTCGGGCAGGCCGTCGCGGCCCGGCTGGGGGAGATGCGTGGCGACGTAGAGGATGCCGCGGCGCGAGTGATCGAACGGCGAGCCGACGTCGAGGCCGGTCCACTCCCCGGCGGGCAGGCCCCACTGGCGGGCCAGCGTGTCGAAGGAGCCGCCGAGCGCGAGCGTGGCGCTGGTGAGGACGACGGTCCGGTCGCCGAACAGCTTGTCGCGCAGCATGCCGCCGACCGACAGCGGCGCCACCCGCAGCGTGGGGGGAACCCTGCCGCGTCCCTCCTCCAGCCAGACGACCTCCGCCCGGTGGATCTCCTCGTCCCCGGCGGAGCCGCTCGCGTCCTCGCCGGCCTCACGGCCCTCGCCGGCCGCCGGGCCGAAGGCGTCGAGCATCCGCTGGGCGGTGTCGTGCACGTCGTCCAGGGCGGTGAAGGCGGCCTTGCGCAGCCCGGCGTTGTCCGGGTCGTCCTTGTCCTGGTTGCGCGGCCCGAGCGCGGTGATGCAGGCGGAGGCGGCGTCGCGCACCAGCGCGAGCGTCATCCCGAGCGACTGCGGCAGCGTGTCGATGCGTCCCGGCGGCGCGGCGGCCAGCAGGGCGCGCAGGTCCTCGCCGGCCTCCTGGAGCCGGTCGGCCACCCCCTGCTCGATGAGCCGGCCGACCCGGCGCACCGCCAGAGCGACCGTGCTCTCCGACAGCTCCCCGGTGACCACGGACGTCACCCGGTCGACCAGCTCGTGCGCCTCGTCCACCACGACGACGTCGTGCTCGGGCAGGACCGGGAAGTCCTCCATGGCGTCGATCGCGAGCAGCGCGTGGTTGGTCACGACGACGTCGGCCGCGGCCGCGCGCTCCCGGGCGAGCTCGGCGAAGCAGTCGGCGCCGCTGGGGCAGCGCTGCGCCCCCAGGCACTCCCGGGCGGTCACGGAGAACTGCCGCCACGCCTGGTCGCTCACGCCGGGCACGATCTCGTCGCGGTCGCCGGTCTCGGTCTCGTTGGCCCACTCCTGGATGCGCTGCACCATCCGGCCGGTGGCGCTGACCTCGCGCGGGTCGAAGAGCTGGTCGTCCTCGTCCTCGGGCATGCCGGCGGCCATCTTGTGGCGGCACAGGTAGTTGCGGCGGCCCTTGAGGATCGCGAACTCGGGGCGGTGCGGCAGCAGGCCCTCCAGCGCGTCGGCCAGCCGGGGCAGATCGCGGTCCACGAGCTGACGTTGCAGCGCGATCGTGGCGGTGGACACCACCACGGCCCTGCCGCTTCCGGCCGCGTGCCTGATCGCGGGCACGAGGTAGGCCAGGGACTTGCCGGTGCCCGTGCCGGCCTGCACCGCGAGGTGCTCCTCGTTCTCGATGGCGTCGCGGACGGCCTGCGCCATCTTGACCTGCCCCGGGCGCTCGACGCCGCCCAGCGCGGTCACCGCGGCGGTGAGGAGTTCTTCGACGGGTGGAAGCTCGGCGTGGTCCTTGGGCACGGGAGAACGCTACCCGGTGCCACCGACATCCGGTGCGTGACCGCCTCACCACATCCTGGCGTTCCAGAAACTCCCCGTGGGCGCGCATGGCACACTGGAATGTCAGTGCTCTCAGGTCAACGGCGATCTACCCGGCGAGCTTCCACAGGAACGACCCGGATGTTCGCGAGGGTTCCCGGGATCGAGTGGACGGAAAAGGGCAGGTAAAGGCACTATGTCTGCCATGTCGGAAGTTGTCCCACTGCCATCGTTCGGCGAAGTGTTCTTCGACGCGCGAGGCCAGGACCGTGTACTCAGGGTCACATGGCATGACGGCACGCTGGTGCTGAGCCTGTGGCGGGGCGAGATGTGCACGGCGAGTTTCCGTATGCCCCTGAACGACGTGGGACGGCTGATCGACACCCTGGACGAGGGTTACGCCGAGGCGGGCGGCGAGGAACAGGACGCCGGGACCGGGCCGTTCCCCCGGCAGGAGCCGGCGGGCCAGGACGGCTACGCCCCTCAGGAGGGGTACCCGCCGCACGCTCAGGATCAGGGGCAGGACGCCTACGCGACCCAGATCCACGACCCGTACGCCACGCAGGTCCACGACCCGTACGCGGCCGAGTCCCCGGAGGTGTACGCGGCGCGGGCCCAGGATCCCTACGGCGTGCCCCGCGACGGCCACCAGCAGGCGCCGCAGCCCGCGTACGGCCAGGCCCGGGACGGGTACGCCGACGACGGCCGCGACGGCTACGGCGGGCGCGACCGCCGGGGGACGCGCGACGGCGGGCGCCCCGAGCGGCCCGGCGCGTCCGACTACGAGTACCCGGACTACCCCGGCACCGGACAGTAC
>JADGHC010000308.1 GCA_019689655.1 Microbispora sp. | reverse complement strand
CCCCCCCCCCCCCCCCCCCCCGGGCGCGGGGTGCTCTCGCTGAGTCTCTACCGGTGTACAGGGGAAGCCGGACCTTGCGAGCACACATTCAGTTGTCACAGTCCGTGATCAACGAACGATCCGGAACTTGTTGTCCGATTGTGCGTCGCACTGTGGCCTTTACGCAACGCTCCGTTGCGTCAAGTCAGATTCGGTCAGCGTAATCGCAGGTCAGCAACAGCGTTACGGTCACGGCTGGCCTGTTTCGGTCAAGCTGTAAACCGGATTCCGGCAGCAAACACCGTGCCTACATCTCGCGCGCAGGAAATTTACCAACGTGCGCTGATCAGCCAGCTTCTTTATCAGCCCAGGATTCCAGGAGCCCCTGCAACACAGGCCCCCGTTCCGGATCGCGCTTCATTTGCTCATAGACGCGATCGAGTCGTTCCCAAGGGTCCTCTTCATCGCTCTTTGTGTCGCGAGTTTCCTTGGACCTTTCGGCCCGGGGCACCGGCTCGCCGTCGTCCAGGATGCGCTCGACGCTGCCGCGCCCCCACTCCAGGGCGTCGTCCAGCGCACGGGCGGTGATCCGGCTCGGCCGGTACTCCCCGCGCCGGATCGACCGGAGCGCCTGAGGGGAGATGTCGGCCTTGCGCGCCAGGGCGGTCCACGACATGCGGAGTTCCAGGCGACGTTCCTCCATCGCCTGGTCGAGTCGCTCGTGCGGTTCTGACATGGGAGCTGCCCTCTCCGTCAGGGACTTTCGAAGGATAGCGCAAGAAAACACAAGTGCCCTGCCCCGGGGACATGCCATCCAGGCGAGGCGGAGCTAACCCCTTGCACTTTCCACTTCTTGTGCTAACTTTCCACTCATGAGCAAGCAAGCCTCACCGATGCGCAAGGCACGCATCCGGCGGGGGCTCACGCTGCGGGAGGTCTCTGAGCTGTGTGAACAGCAAGGGGTTCCGGTCTCCGAGGCCCAGCTCAGCCGCATCGAACGCGGTCAGGCGGCTGGACGACCCGAGACTCGCGCAGCCATAGCCGCCGTGCTCGGGATCGATGCCTTCGACGACCTGGAGAAGACCGCATGAGCCCCACCCCGCGCCGGCAGGAGATGAACGAGTGCCCGCACTGCGGGACCAAGAACGACGCCTCGCGCACCACATGCCGCAACTGCCACCTGCCGATGAGCGGGTCACTGATCCCGTTCGAGTTCCCCGCGACCGGCCAGCGCGTCCGGACCGTCACCATCGACGGCGACCCGTGGTTCGTCGCGGTGGACGCGGCGACGATCCTCGGTTACGCCAACACCCGTAAGGCGATCAGCGACCACGTTCCCGCAGGTCACCAGAAGGGTAACGAATCGTTCCCCTTGGCTGACCTGGGACTTCATCCGCAGACAAAGCTCATCTCCGAGGCGGGTCTCTACCGGCTGATCATGCGCAGCAACACCACGTTGGCCGAGCCCTTCCAGGACTGGGTGACCGCGGACGTGCTGCCCGCGATCCGCCGCACCGGCTCCTACTCCGCAACGGCCCGCGAGCTGACGCGACGGGAGCTGGCCGAGATGGTCATCGCCGAGGCCGACCGCGCCGACCAGGCCGAGCGCCGCGCCGAGATCGCCGAGGGCACCATCCGCCAGATCGAAGGCGCCGACGGCCTCACCATTCGCGCCTTCCACAAGAAGTACTTCTCCGACGTCCGCGAGCGTGACTTCTTCGAGCACCTGTACGCCAAGGGCTACCTGATCGACCAGCGCGGGAAAGGCGCCGCCCGGCCGGACGGCACCGTGCGGGACGGCAGCCAGCACCGCCACCCCTCCGCCAAGGGCAAGCCCTACCTCTACCTGCACTTCGGAGGCGTTCACGGGGACCGGCGTCGCGAGTACACCCGCGTCCGCCCCGGGCAGCCCGAGCTGGACTTCAAGGCCGCGCTCATACGAGACGGGCTCAAGGCCAACGGCAACGACGACGGACTCTTTGCAATCGAAGGTGGTGCGTGATGGCCGCCAAGCCTCTCCCCGAGCGCCTGTTCACCGTCCCCGAGGCCGCCGAGTACCTGCGCACTTCCGAGAACCACGTCTACCGGCTCATCGCCGCCGGCGTCCTGGACGCGATCGACGTGTCCCAGCCCGGCGCTCGCAAGCCGAAGACCCGCGTGACCGAGGAGGACATGCGCGCCTACCTCGCGAGCCGCACCCGCAGCGCGAAGCGCCTGCGCATCGCCTGACAGCAGACGGCCCCGCCGGTGTCAGCGACGGGGCCATGGCGGCGGGAACCCTCCGTCGCCGCCACCGCCCACCCTACGAGAGAGGAACCCTCCACGTGAGCACCCGAGGATTCATCACCTTCGTCGCCGACGGCGTCGAGAAGACGATCCGCATCAACACCGACGCCTACCCCGGCGGCCTGGGCGTCAACACGCTGGGCTGGCTGCGCGACTCGGTGAGCGTCCTGGACGACGTGCGCCGCGCCGTCGGCTACGTGCGGCTGCTGGGTGAGGACGCCAGGCCGACGCCCGAGGAGACCGAGGCGCTGGAGGCGCTGAACGAGATCGGCGCGGACCGGCTGACCCCGGGGCACATCCTGTTGGCCGGGGCCTGGTTCGACGACCGCGACTTCCCGCTCGACTCGCTGTGGGCGGAGTGGGGCTATGTCATCGACCTGGACGCGCAGAAGTTCGAGGTCTATCGGGGGTTCCAGCAGCGCCCGCCGACGACGGGCCGGTTCGCCGGGCGCGGCGGCCCTCTCCACCCCAAGGTCGGCTTCTACTACCCGGTGGCCCTGGCCGCCTCGTGGCCGATGTCCGAGCTGCCCTCCGACGAGGAGTTCATCGCGAAGTTCGGGGGTGGCGAGTGATGACCGCGCCGCGCCCGCCCCTGGGCCCCGTCCGCCAGCCGGCGTGGGAGGTCGAGCCCGCCAAGCCCGCGCGTGGCCTGCCCGCGACGGTGATCGCCCGCGGTGCCGACACCGACTCGGCGCACGGCGCGTCCGTCAACCCCCTGCCCGTCATCCCCTCGTCCGACTCGACCGCCCCGGAGGTGGAGCAGTGACCCGCATGATCGGCAACTGGAGCATTGACCAGCTGATGACGCCGGCCGAGGTCGGCGCCGCGTTCCGGGTCGACCCCAAGACCGTGACGCGCTGGGCGAAGTCGGGGCGCGTCGCCAGCATCCGCACGCTGGGCGGGCACCGCCGGTTCTCGGTCGAGCAGGTGCAGTACCTGATGGCGGGCGGGTCGCCCGCGTGCGACGGGTTGGACCGGTCGGACTTGACCGGCCACACCATCACCGTGGAGCCGCTGACGCGGGCGCTGTGCCTGCGCGCGGGACTGCCGGCCTCGGCGGCCGGGCAGCGCGCCGCCGTCGAGCGGTCCGGCGGCCGGTTCGTGAAGGTCTGGGAGACCTCGGCCGAGCTGACCGCCTCGACGATCGAGGCGGTGGCCGAGTCCATCGCCCGCTCCCACGGCGCCACGTACGGGGGTACCCAGTGAGGCTGTCCCCCGAGACCCGCGCTGTGATCGACGCCGTCCGTGAGGCGCTGGACATCCCCGCGGCCGCGCCGTACCCGGGTGACCGGGAGCGCCGCGCCGAGGTCCTCGACGCTCGCGCCCGCGTCCTGCTCTACCACCTGGGCCGCCTGGTCGACGTCGCCGACCGGCGGGAGGGCGGCCGCGTGGACGTGCAGGCGCGCATGGCCTCCCTGCGGAGCTGGCTCGCCGCGTACCCGGCGACCGGGTACGCCCAGGCCGACGGCGACGGGGACGGCGGCCGCGAGAACGACGGGTGGGCGTGCGTCGTCTGCGGTGTCGACTACACCGCTACGCCGGAGCTGATCCCCAACGTGCCGGTCGCGATCGTGGAGGCCGCCGTGCCGCTCGGCACGATGCCGATGTATCAGATCAACTGCTACAAGCTCGGACAGCCCGCCAGCCGGTCGTACGCCCGTGGCGACGAGTTGGCCGAGTGGCGCCGGGACCTGGCCGCCGCCGGGTACGACGTCCGGCTCGGCTGGGAGCTGCGCGGCGAGCCCGCCCCGGAGGGATACGAGGAGGCCGGGTCGTGATGGAGCGGCACGAGCAGGTCGAGATGGTCGGCGACTGCTACGACGGCGGGCTCATCGACGACGCGGCCGCCCTGGACATCCTCTGCGAGGCCGCCGGGATCTCCCGGGTGCGCGCGGCGTGGCTGCTGCTGCTCGACGCCCGGGACCGCGCCGACGACTGGGTGCCGCTGGCCGACTGGAACGGATGGGAAACGCTGTGAAGATCGTCCGCAACGACAACGGTCGCACCCACTGGTACACCGACGTGGACACCGGCGAGCGGGTCCCCGGCGTCACCACGATCCTCGACCAGGGCCTGCCCAAGAAGGCCCTCATCAAGTGGGCGGCGAACGCGACCGCCGACTACGCCATCGACCACTGGGACGAGCTGGCCGAGATGGCACCCTCGGCCCGGCTCAAGGCGTTGCAGGGCGGCCGGTACGCGGTCAAGGACGAGGCCGCCAGGCGCGGCACCCAGGTCCACAAGATGGGCGAGCGGCTCATCGCCGGCGAGTCCGTCACCGTCCCGGACCTGCTGCGCCCCTACGTGGACAGCTACGTCAGGTTCTTGGACGAGTTCCAGCTCCGGGCCCGCTACGTGGAGGGCGTCGTCTACTCCGAGACGCACCGCTACGTCGGGACGTTCGACATCCTCGGCGACATCGTCCTGCCGGACATGCCGGAGTACGACCACCTGGAGCGCGACGAGGACGGCTACGTCCGCGATGTGCTGATCGACGCGAAGACGAACCGCAGCGGAATCTTCGGGGAGACGGCGCTGCAGCTGGCCGCGTACCGCAACGCCGAGTTCCTGCAGCCCGACCCGCGCGACCCGGACACGGCGATCGAGATGCCGCCGGTGGCGTGGACGGCGGCGCTGTGGATCCGCCCGGACGACTACGAGCTGATCCCGGTGACCGCGGGCGACGAGCAGCACCGCGTGTTCCTGTACGCCCAGCAGGTCGGGGCGTGGGACAGCTCATCGCGGGATCTGATCGGCGAGCCGATCGAGCCGCCGACGGCGTCGCGGTACGTGCTGACCAAGCTCGACGAGGAGGCCGCGCTGTGAACCCCGTGACCGCGACGCCGAAGCTGAACGCCGCGCTGGCCAAGGTGCAGGCCAAGCTCCCCAAGCTGGAGCGTGACCGCACCGTCAAGGTCACCCAGAAGAACGGCGGCACCTACGAGTACAGCTACGCCACCCTGCCGAACCTGACCGAACTCGTCCTGCCGCTGCTGGCCGAGCACGGCCTGTCGTTCCTGGCCATGCCGAGCACTACCGCCGACGGCAAGCTGTGCCTGCGCTACAGCCTGCTGCACGAGTCCGGCGAGGAGAAGACGGGCGAGTTCCCGATCGACCCAGGCGGCGGCATCCAGATGATCGGCGGCCGGATCACCTACGCCCGCCGCTACTGCCTGACCGCGGTGGTCGGTATCGCCGCGGATGAGGACGACGAGTCGCGGCTGTCGGACGACGGGCCGCGCACCGCGCAGCGGGCGCAGCGGACCCAGCGGCGAGGGGCGTCATCGCGGCAGGACGGCACGGCGACCGCCCAGCGGCCCACGCCCCCGCCCGCGTCCCGGCCGCCGCTGCCCGGCGAGGGCGGCCACCAGTCGGCGGATGGGGTGACCGAGCCCCAGCTCACGAAGATCGCCGCAACGTTTGGCGAGATCGGCTGGAGCGACCGGGCCGACAGGCTGCGCGCCGCATCAACTCTCGTCGGCCGGCCACTGGAGTCCGCCAAGGACCTGACGAAGAGGGAGGCGTCGACATTGATCGAGACGCTGGTGAAGGTCGCGGCGGACGCCGACCCGGCCTACCGGCTGGGCGAGCTGCTGACCGAGGTGCAGCGCCGAACGGACCCGGACGCCGACGCCGCCGAGCAGGCCGCCGCCGAACGCGACGGGAGCGCGTGATGACCGACGACCTGAACGCCCTGCGCGAGGAGCTGAGGCGGGCACTGGACACGGCGAGCCTGCTGGAGCGCGAGAACACCGCCATCACCGCCGAGCGAGACCGCCTCGTCGACCAGGTGTGGCTGGTCGCCAAGGCCGCGGAGGGACGCGCCGCCAAGACCGTCCACGGCGACGCGATCCACAAGGTACTGGACGGCATGAAGGGCGGTGCGTGATGGACGCCCGGCTGATGACGCCCGCCGAGGTCGCCGAGTTCCTCCGCATCACCACCGACGACGTGCACGCCATGGTCGCCGACCGGGAGCTGTACGCCCTGCGTGTGGGTGAGGAGCTGCTGATCCCGTTCGGTGCGCTGCGGGAGTTCGTGCACGGCGCGTGGGTCAGCGAGGCGTGGGCGTCGTGACCCACCACGAGGACGCCCTGCGGCGTGTGCTGCAGGCGGAAGGACGGCGCATCGACGCCGAGCTGGACCAGAAGGTGGGCGTCCCGGGCTGGACCCCCGGGACGCCCCGCCCAACGGCTGCGAAGGAGCCGAAGGACATGAGCACGATACAGAAACATCCCCTCGAACTGGAGCCCGGCGACGTGATCACCGGACACCCCCACACCAGCAGCCCCGTCAGGTTGCGCGTGACCGCGCCGCCGGTCCGGTTCGGCGACACGGTCGAGATCGACTACAGCGAGCGCGGTCGCCGCGGAGTGCTGGTCGTCGACCAGCACGACACCGTCACCGTCCACACCACCCACCGGCAGGACGTCATCACCGGTCTGCGTGCCCTGGCTGACCGGCTGGAGGCCGAGCCGCACCTGCCCGTGGACCGGTGGCCGACCCTCCAGTACAGCGTGAGCCGGGGCCGCTGCCCGCAGGACGCCGTCCGGGAGGTCGACCGGGTGGCCGGCCTGCTGGGCGTGAAGGCCCGGTGGCGCGGCACCGACTACCTCGTCGAGTACGACCTCGGCCCGGTCCGGTACGTGGCCGTCGCCCTGGACGCCGCGGAGGTGGCGTCGTGAGCCTCCCGACCTACGACCAGGCGTGGGCGACCGCCAAGGACGAGCCCGCCTTCTCCAACGGCACCGAGGGCTACGCCTGGATGGAGACGCACTGCGAGCCGTGCATCAACGACACCCCGGAGATGGTCGACCGGGGTGAAGGCTGCCCGCTCATCATGGTCGCCCTGATGGGCCGCACCCCCGCCGAGTGGGTCGAGGACAAGCCCGGCTACCTCGGCGAGCAGTACCGCTGCATGTACTTCCGTGGCCCCGACGACGGCCCGGACCCCGAGCCCACG
>JADGHC010000307.1 GCA_019689655.1 Microbispora sp. | reverse complement strand
CCTAGCGGAGGCAGGACCCGTTGAAACAGGAAGCCACAGAGGTGCCGCACGCGCGGCACGGGCTGAATCCCCGGTCTTCAGGCCGGGGAGCGCGTCAATGGAGCGGATCGACCCGCATGGGCAGATCAATCACGTGCCTTCCTGGCGGCATTTCGTGAACGATCTGGAAGCCGGGCTCAAGGCTGCCCGTGATGGCACCGGTTGACACGTGATCGGCGCCCCATCCGCCGCCTCCGTCATGGGGAAGCCGGAGGGTGAGGGCTTGCCGTACTGCGGGAAGATCAATCTCGCAGGCCGGCGAACAGGTCGTCCTCCCGGTCGGGAGCGGCCACCCGCGACGTCGTGCGGATGAAGTATTCACGCGAGAACACCTGATGCTGAACCTCCTGCGGCATCCGCAGGAACGCGATGCTGTCGCCCTGGCTCGCGTGGGCCTTGAGAGCCTTCAGCTTGTTCTCCACGTACGGCGACACGTCGACCACGGAGGTGATGAGCTCCTCGGGGGTGCCGAAGTCGTCGGGCATCTCGAAGTCGTCCGGCATCATGCCGTTGGCCCGCATGGACTCGAACATCTGCCGGATGCCCTCACGCGGCACGGCCGTGTAGTAGAGCTTGTCCGGGATGCCGGTCTTCTCGGCCGCCGTGACCGCGATGCGGTGGGCCTGGATGTGGTCGGGGTGCCCGTAGTTGCCGTTCTCGTCGTAGGTGACGACCACCTGGGGACGGTAGCGCTCCATCAGCTCGGCGAGCCGGGCGGCGGCCGTCTCGACCGGGACGTTGGTGAAGGCGCCGGGGTGGCGGTTGCCCTCCCAGCCGTCCATGCCGGAGTCGCGGTAGCCGAGCAGCTCCAGGTGGGCGATGCCGAGGTGGCCGATCGACTCGCGCAGCTCGCCCAGCCGCTGTTCGGCGACCGCGGCGTCGTCGTGACCGGGCTCGCCCGGCTTCACCCCGCCCGGGCCGTCCCCCTGCTCGCCGTTGGTGCAGGTCACCAGGACCGTACGGATCCCCTCGGCGGCGTACTTCACGAAGATCCCGCCGGTGCTCATCACCTCGTCGTCGGGGTGAGCGTGCACGGCCATCAGGGTGAGCTCTCGGCCCATGTCTTTCCCCCTGTCGTTCGACGTCACCCGGACGACCCTATATCGCCTCTTCATCGTGCGTTGGGGCACCGCTGACCTGCGGAGCGGGGACCGGGGACATGCGGCCCGCCATCAGCCACCAGATGACCACTTGCAGCAGGGCCAGCGCCAAGGCGAAGGGCGGCAGTGTCCAGACGCCGATCCCCTGCGCGATCGCCCCGGCCAGCCACGGGAACACCGCGCCGCCGACGACGGACACGCCGTTGAGCAGCCCGATCGCCGTCGGCACCAGCCGGGCCACGGTGAGCCGCGGTGCGATGGCCATCGTCGTGGGGAACACCGGCCCCAGCCAGAAGCCGAGCAGCACGAAGCTCACGCCGGCCACCGCGGGGCCGGGCGCGAGCCAGGCCACGATCGTGCTGAGCGTGATCCCGGCCAGGCAGACGAAGGTCATGCCGGTCGCGGACATCCCGAGCCTCGTCGCCACCGGGCTGATGACGAAGCGGCCGAGGGTGAGCCCGAGCCAGTAGCCGGAGACCGTGTACCCGGCCAGCAGCGCTTCCTGGCCTCGGCCGTCCACGAGGAACGTGTATCCCCAGTTGCCCACGCTGATCTCCAGGCCGACGTACACGGCCAGGAAGACGGCGCCGAGCAGGACGGCCGGCTGCCGCGCCGCGGCGGCCAGCAGCCCCGGGCCTTGCCCGTGCTCCCCCGCCCGCGACGGGGCCTCGCGAGCGGGCAACGTCAGCCGGAAGCCGATCAGCAGCGGCAGGCAGATCAGGCCCAAGACCAGCCACACGGCGGTCCAGGGCAGGAAGGTCAGGATCCAGGTGGCCAGCAGCGGCCCGAGCAGCGCGCCGACGCCGAAGAACGCGTGCAGGCGGTTGAGCAGCGTCGTCGCCCCCGGCAGGCCGGCGAGGTAGGCGTTCAGCAGCGATTCGAGGATGCCCGTGCCGTACCCGGCAACGACCTGGGCCGCCAGGAAGGCCGCGAACGGCGGGCGTACGGCCGTGCAGAGGGCGGCGACCAGGAACGCGCCGCCGCCGAGGAGGAGCGAGGCCCGGATGCCGAAGCGGTGGATCAGCGGGCCGGCGGTCGAGCCGGCCAGCATGAACCCGGCGGAGAAGGCGAAGAACTGGGTGCCGATCGTGGCCTTGTCGAGGCCGTAGTCGTCGATCTGCGCCGGCAGCAGCACCCCGCCCACGCCGGAACTCAGGCCGACCAGGATGAAGGTGGCGAAGGAGAGCGCGACCGGCGCCCAGAACTCACGCCGCAGTGCGGACACCCGACCTCCCGCGTACGAGCAGCCTTCCCGGCCACCCGGCATGCGGGACCGGCCGTAACCGTGTTCAACGGTGATCCCGTTTTCCGGCGACATGCTACTTGCTGTGCCTGCCGCCCCCACAGGGGTTCATGGGCGGTTATCGTCGCGATGTCATGGAACAGGCGATGGTTCAAGCCGACGGAGTCAAACTCGCGTACCGGACGTACGGCCCGGATGACGCCCCGCCGCTGATCCTGCTGCACGGTCTGGGCGCGTACGGCCGGAGAGCCCGCTGCCGTTCGACTGGGCCATGGTGGAGGTGGTCAGGCCCGAGATCGACGACCCCGATCCGGGCTGGCTGGAGCGGCCGAGCCGGATCACCGCCCGCACGCTCGTGATCGGCGGCGGGCCGGGTAGTCACATCCCGCAGGACCGGGTCGCCGAGATGGCCCGCCGCATCACCGGCGCCTTGCTCGTCACGATCCCGGCGGGGCACATGGTGCACGAGGACGCCCCCGACGCCTTCGTCCGCGAGGTCACGGCCTTTCTCGGCCAGAGGCTTTGTGGAGTGCCGCGGACGCTTCGCCCGGTGCTTCCGGGGGTGTTGCGTCCCCCTCGGTCGGCCTTTGCCGAGGTGGCGTTACCTTGGGGGTACGCCTTGGGGAAGTGATCCGCCATGCCTGACGGCCGACAGCTCGCGGACCGCGTGCTGAGCGCGGTGAACGCCCATGACCTCGAGCGGCTGGCGGAGTGTTACGAGCGGAACGCCGTCCTGACCACGCCGTGGGGAGTGCGCCGGGGGCGCGAGCAGATCATCCGATCCTGGGAGATCCTGTTCAGGGGCGTCCCCGACATGACCATTACCGTCTGGAACACGGTGGCGGGCCCCGAGCCCTGCTTCAGCGAGTGGACGATCACGGGCACGCAGACCGGAGTCTTCCCGCTGCCGGACGGCGGCGTCGCCGGTCCGAGCGGCCGGCGGATCGCCGTACGCGGTTTTGACGCCTGCCGTACGGAAAACGACCTCGTGGTCGCGCACCGGGCCTACTTCGATCTGCTGGAGCTGTACTCCCAGCTCGGTTTCACGCTCATCCCGGCCTAGACGAGCGGGCGGCCGGCATCCGCACAGGTAATCGACCCCCGCTTTCGGGTGATTTGTGGTGGTTTACGTAGCCTGAAAGCCTGGGAGAGGGGAGGCGTTGTCATGCCCGATCCAGCGGACGCGACCGTGTTCTTCGTGGGTAACGCCACCATGATCATCCGTTCTCACGGGTTCACCCTGCTGACGGATCCGAACTTCCTGCACCAGGGCCAGCGAGCCCATCTCGGCTGGGGATTGAGCACCCGCCGCCGCACCGAGCCGGCGATGAAGGTCTCGGAGCTGCCGCCCCTGGACCTGGTCGTGCTGTCGCACATGCACGGCGACCACTGGGACAAGATCGCCAGGGACGGTCTCGACAAGGACGTGCCGATCGTCACCACCCGCCACGCGGCGGCCCGGTTACGGCGGCAGGGGTTCTACCACGCCATCGGCCTGGAGCCCTGGGAGTATCACCACCAGCGCCACGGCGACGCCACGCTGACGGTGACGGCCACGCCCGCCCGGCACGCGCCGGGCCGGGTGAACGCGCTCATGCCGCCGGTGATGGGGAGCGTGCTCGACTTCGCCCACGCCGGCGAGGTGGACCTGCGCATGCACATCAGCGGCGACACGATCATGGACGAGTGCCTGTCGGAGGTTCCGCGCAGGTTCCCCGACATCGACGTCGGCATCGTGCATCTCGGCGGCACGCGGATCCTCGGCGTCACGGTGACGATGGACGGCGCCCAGGGCGCGGAGTGGCTCAGGCTGATGCAGCCGGAGTCGGCCCTGCCGGTGCACTACGACGACTACGAGGCGTTCACCTCTCCGCTCAAGGACTTCCAGCAGCACGTCCGGCAGGCGGGGCTGTCACACATGGTCCACTACCTCATGCGTGGCGAGACCTACCGGCTTCCCGTACGTCAGGCCGGGGTACGCCCGCGTCGCCCGGTGATCGGCCCGGGGTGACGGGAGCACGCGGGCGTTCGCCCGCATCACCGGATACCGGCCGGGGGTGACGCAAGCACGCCGGGTGTCCGCCCGTGTCGTCGGCCATCGACGGATCTTGACAGCCGTAAGTCAAAAAGAAACTATCCTATTGACACTCCGTGTGGCGAGGGTGTTGCATCTTAATTCAAGGTTCAAACCTTGACGCGCCGGACATGCCGGCGTGCGCTCACCTTCGTGGGCGCGGGCCGGAGATCCTGCCGGCATCCCCCCACCAACCGGAGATCTCCATGCGCAAACCCCGGTTCCTCATGATGGCCGCGGCCATGCTCATCACCCTCGCGGGCGGCCTGGTCGCCGGCACGGGCGCAGAGCGGGCCGAAGCCGCCATCGGCCCCGTCACCTGGTCCGACGAGTTCAACGCCCCGGCCGGAACGCCCGTCGACGGCTCCAAGTGGAAGTTCGACATCGGCGGTGGCGGCTGGGGCAACAACGAGCTGGAGTACTACACGGACTCCACCCGCAACGTGTACCACGACGGGCAGGGCCACCTGGCCATCACCGCCCGCAAGGAGAACCCGGCCGGCTACCAGTGCCATTACGGCCCCTGCCAGTACACCTCGGGTCGCATCCTGACCGCCGGCAAGTTCAGCCAGACGTACGGCCGCTTCGAGGCCAGCATCAAGATCCCCAAGGGACAGGGCATCTGGCCGGCGTTCTGGATGCTCGGCGGCAACGACTGGCCGAACACCGGCGAGATCGACATCATGGAGAACGTCGGCAAGACGCCCAACACGGTCTACGGCACCGTGCACGGCCCCGGCTACTCCGGCGGCAGCGGCGTCGGCGGCAACCGGACGATCGGCGCCCCGCTCAGCGACGCCTTCCACACCTACCGGGTCGACTGGTCGCCCAACCTCATCGTCTGGTACCTCGACGGCTCGGAGTATTTCCGCGTCACCCCGGCCGACATCCGCGGCAACCGGTGGGTCTTCGACCACCCGTTCTTCCTGATCCTGAACGTGGCGGTCGGCGGGTATTGGCCGGGCAACCCCGACTCCACCACCTCGTTCCCGCAGACGATGCTGATCGACTGGGTCCGCGTCTCCGCATGGAACGACGACGGAGGGTCCGGGACCGCCACCGCACTGAGGTCGCGGCTCAACGGCCGCTGCATCGACATCCCGGGCGCCAACCCGGTCGACGGCGCGCGGCTGCAGATGTACGACTGCAACGGCACCGTCGCACAGCAGTGGACGATCAACAGCGACGGCACGGTCCGCGCGATGGGCAAGTGCATGGACGCCGCGGCGGCGGGCACGGCGAACGGCACGCCGATCCAGCTCTATACGTGCAACGGCACCGGCGCCCAGCGGTTCACCCTCACCCCGGCGGGTGACCTCGTCAACATCCCCGCCAACAGATGTGTGGACATCGTGGACGTGAACCCCGACAACGGGGCACGCCTCCAGCTATGGGACTGCACCGGCGGCGCCAACCAGAAGTGGACCCGCGGCTGACGACATGACCGACCGGCGTGAGAGGCCCGACGGCGGCCGCTCACGCCGGTCACGTCCGTCTCCCGCGTACGGCGAAGGCGATCAGCAGGTACGGCACCGCCGCGATCGCGAACAGCGGCCCGGGGCCGGTCCACACCGACCCCGCGGCGTAACCACCGTAGACGGCGAGCGCGACGACCTCGGTGCCGATCCCGGCCATCGACGTGACCGTGGCCCGCGCGCCGTCCGAGATCCCCTCCTGGAGCCCGGCCTCCAGCGCCGCCGTCGCCCACTGGAACAGGCCGAAGGCCACGGCTACGAGCGCGAGCGCCTCCGGGTGGCCCGCCGGTGCCACGGCGGCGCCGGCCGCCATGCAGACGGCGGCCGCCACCAGGGCCGGCGCGAGGGCGCCCCGCCCGCGCCCGGCGAACCATCCGCCGATCACCCCGCCGGCGCTCACCAGCAGGACCAGCAGGGGAACCCGCCCGGTGGGCGCCCCGGTCGCCTCCGCGAGCAGGGGGACGTACTCGTCCATCGCCCCCGGGATCGACGTCGCCGACAGGAGCACGATCGCGCGGCGGACCGCCGGACCCCGGCGCACCTCGGCCAGGCCGTCGCGCAGGACGGCGAAATATCCTCGGGCGGCCTCGGACCGGTCGCGGTCGCCGCGTGACTCGGGGAACGACAGCCCTACCGCGGCTCCGAGCAGCGTCACGAGCACACTGGCCAGGCCCGCCGCGCGCATGCCGCCCATCGTGAGCACGGGCCCCGCCAGCGCGGTCGCGGCCATCACCGCGGTCGTGCCGAGGGCGGCCGCCCGTCCGGCGAGTACCGGGAAGCGGCCGGCCGCGCCCCGCCGGGCGAGTTCCTCGTACACCAGGGCCTGGAGCGTGCCCGAACGCAGCGAGCCGCCGGCGCCCCACAGCACGAAGCCCAGCGCGAACGACCAGTAGGAGGGGGCGAACGTCCACAGGGCGTACCCCGTGCCCGTCAGGAGAGGCGCGGCCGCGAGTAGCCACCGCCGCGAGACGAGGTCGGCCCACACACCGGAGGGGACCTCCAGCACGAAACCGGTGACCGACCAGATCACGAACAGCGAGGAGATCTGGGCGGGGGAGAGCCCGTTGCCGGCGAACAGCAGGGCGTACACCGGGTAGAGGACGATGAAGTCCTCGAGGAACGCGTACGCGTACAGGCGGGCCGCGAGGGCCCGTTCAGGTGAGCGTCATTGTCGCCAGTTCACCCTTCGTACCTTACGCGCCGTCCGCCCGTCGCACATCAGGCTTTTCGGGGGCGTACGGGGGAGTGGGTGGGCCCGGCCCGGGGTCGCGTCGGCGCACGAAGTCACGGGCTCGTGAAGCCGCGGG